>JAFNUQ010000046.1 GCA_017383945.1 Bacteroidales bacterium
AAGAGACAGGTAAGGCATATGTGTGGTTTGAGCGCCCACATTGGGAAATGATCTGCTCGGATCTTACGGAAGATTATACCGATGTCGTTCCTGGTGCTTTCTCGACTCATTTCTCTGGCATCCGTCCTCCATATACAAGAGAAGCACCGGCTCATTTTATCCACGATGGCAAGTTCTATATGTTTACATCCGGAACCACCGGTTATGCCCCTAATCCTACTCAGGTTCATAGCTTTACTGAATTGCATGGAGAATACACAGATCTTGGAGATCCGCACATTAATGACCCTTATGGCCATTCGTTTAACTCACAGATATGTTGTGTGCTCAAGGTTCCAGGCAAGAAAGACCTTTATGTGGCACTTGCAGATAGATGGCTTCCACACGTCAACAATACTGATATCCCGGCTAAGGAGATTGCGTCTAAGATAAACGCCTACAAGGATCATCTTCCTAACCCTGTGGATTATTCTGTGCCACAAGTAAAAAATCGTAGATACGTGCTAGTGGGTACTACGCACGATGTCTACGATGCTACTTATGTTTTCCTTCCAATTGTTTTCAAGGATGGAATTCCTACAATTGAATGGAAAGAAGAATGGAGGCTTGATGACTATGACTAGTCATCAAGTCTCTTGATCTTAAACTTATTGTTAAACTTGAGCTCGAGTCTGTTGGAGAGCTTGACTTCGTGTGAGTTCCAATCTACCTCATATCCAAGGATATTTACATCTGGATAGAAGCCTTTGACTGCCTGGATGATCTGGATAGGGATGATGCCCTCAGGGATGCTGGCATTTTTGGACTCGATCTTCTCTAGCTTACCTTTGTGAGAAAACTGCATCATAACACCGTTGACAAGAGCTACGTGGTAGTCTGGAGCAATCAAGTCGTCATCTACAGTTACAAAAGAAACCTTCTCGTTCTGATAGTATTTGTTGATAAATGCCTGTGCTGCCTCTGGAAGCTGTGCCCACATTACAGGGATATCATCTGCTCTAAGGTTTGAAAGTGAAACAAGAGCTATAACTACTGAAATAATAATTCTTTTCATATTCATTGCGTTTTTAAAGATTAAACAAATTTCTTAATGCAAAATAAATGCATGAATCTGAAAAGAAACTGAAATTTTGAAAATTTATTTAGAATTTTTCAAAATAACAGAAAAAATATGTCTGCCGTTTTCAAAATCATAATTGACATCAAGACCATTGTTGATACATACGGAATAAACCAATGCCAGACCTAGTCCTGTTGCACCTTCTCTGCGTCCTGATGGTTGATAGAATCTTCTGAAAACCATATCCTTGTCTAGCGGAGCAGTTCCTGGGTTGCTGATAGAAAACCCTGATTCCCAAATCTTTACTTCAATCTGTCCACCTTGAGAGGTGTAGATAAATGCATTCTTGACCAAGTTGCCCACCAAGATACTTGCCATCTGTTCGTCAATAGAAACAACGCATCCACTAGTGCTTTCAACGTCAATACAAATGTTTTTGTGCCCATAAATCTCCTGATTAAGCTTGATGTTTTCCTGAAGCAGCGCACTCAGATCAATTTCAGAAGTTTGAGGGAACTGACCGTTTTCTATCTTGGAGAGCAGCAGGAGAGTCTTATTTAGTCTTACCAATCCTCCCAGGCTACGATGTATCTTGATGAGCTCTGTTGCAATCTCCTCATTGAGATCCGGGCGTTCTAGGAGCATCTCAATGCGATTGTTGCACACGGCAAGGGGAGTCTGCAGCTCGTGTGAGGCATTGCCAATAAAGATTTTGCGCTCTTCATACTGGCTCTCTATCCTTGTGACCGCTTCCTCAAGGGTGGAAGCAAGCTTGCGGAATTCGACTATGTCTGTGTCTGAAGGCACCTTGTCTGCGTGCAATCCAGGCTGATACCCGTCAATCCACTTGAGGAGCCTGTATAAAGGCCTCATATTGTAATTTAGTGAAACAATGCAGATTGCAAGCAGCGCAAGCAGAAGCACTGCAAATAGAATTATTGTCCACCAAAGCACATGCTCTACCAGCACCTCCTGCTCAAACGTCGGAAGCGAGACGGTCAGCCTGCGGAAGTTGCCCTCGCTGTCTTGGAATACTTGCTTTCTGATGCGCGAGCTCGCGAATTCTTCCTGACTGCGAAGGAATGCCTCCGCTTCGCCGTATTCGACAGCATTGACCGATGCGGCCTCCTCTGCTGTCAAGCTCTCTATATAATAGGTGTTATAGGCTCCGTTAAATCTCTCCGGAAGTTCCTTGCCAGAAAGAAACCTCATGATTATATCGTCAGAATAGTCCCTGAGTATCAGATCTGTGTCTGCATGTATCTTCTCGGACATAGTCCTATAGGACAGCCAGCCCCATAGTCCTAACGCCAGGACTAGAGGGGTCAGGAAGGTAAGGATTATTTTGTAGGCAAGTTTCATGGTGTAATCAGTTTATAACCAAAGCCATAGACAGACTTGATCTCAATATCCGCACCTGCTTCCGAGAGCTTGCGGCGGAGGTTTTTCATCTGTGCATATACATACTGGAAATCGTCTGACTGGTCAGCGTGGTCTCCCCATACGGCTTCTGCCAGTACAGCCTTATCAACCATATGTCCAGGGCGCATCAGGAAGTATTTTAAGATGTCAAACTCCTTTTTGAGCAGTGAAACTTCATTTCCACCTATTGTAAGACGTTGTGATGATTCATAAAGAGTGACATTGCCAGCTTTGTAGCTGAGTTCACCGGCGTTTCTGCTGCGGCGGGTTACACTGCGGATGCGGGCTGCCAGCTCTGCAATGTGAAATGGCTTTGCCAGATAGTCGTCTGCACCCAATTCCAGTCCTTTGATCTTGTCATCGATTGAATCTCGCGCAGATGTGATGATGATATTTACAGAACTGCCTGATTTCTTAATATCTGCAAGGATATCAAGTCCGTTGCCGTCCGGGAGCGTTATATCCAGAATCACACAATCATAGTTGTAGACACTCAGCTTATCCTCTGCAGTCTTGCAGTCAGACGCAGTTTCTACTATATAACCCTCTTTCTTGAGAGCAGATGCCATAATTTCCTGAAGGGAAATCTCGTCTTCTATGATTAGGAGTTTCATGTGGTAATTAAATGTCGTTTGATACTTTAGCGCGGGTAAACTTGATGAGCACTTCAGGTGAAATCTCAATCTGCAGTCCTCTGACACCGGCGCTGACATAGATGGTCTCGTGCTCGAGTGCAGATGAATGGAAGAAGGTCGGGAAAGGCTTTTTCATTCCGATAGGTGAGCATCCTCCTCTGATATAGCCTGTTACGCTGAGTAAATCTTTCATCGGGATCATCTCTACCTTCTTGTTTCCTGAGACCTTGGCAAGAGACTTCAGCTCAACTTCCGCATTCCCCGGAATCACACATACCAGATAGCCAGTCTTGTCGCCGTGAAGCACCAGCGTCTTGAATACACGAGAGATATCCTGTCCAAGGCAATCTGCAACGTGCTGGGCAGCAAGGTCATTCTCGTCAACCTCGTATGGAATGAGCTTATATTCTATGCCGGCCTTATCCAAAAGCCTGGCAGCGTTGGTCTTCTCGGTTTTCTTTGCCATAATCAAAGCGAATATAACATATTTTGTAACTACCTGCAAAAATTGTAATTTTGGGAAACCAGACAGAGCGATATGAATAAAGTAAAGATCACCGCAGTCCGTCGGAGCCAGTATCCTGATCTGATGGCAGAATATGAAAACCCTATCGAGAACGCGTGCGAGACGTGCCTTGGACAGACGTGGATCAGTGTAGACGGACAGAAGCCTGAAGGTCTTTGTTCAGAGGCCTGGAAATGTATGAGGGAGTTTGTGGAAGCTCTCGCAAGGGGAGAAGGCAATTTCTTCAACGGGTGGATGAAGAACCCATATAGTGCGATGGTCAGCTGCAACGATGGCTTCCGTCCCGTGAGCTTCTATCTTGAGACTCAGCTCAATGACCATAATAAAGAAGAGCATCCGCCAATGCATACAGCAGAGCACATCCTTAATGCGACGATGGTCGCGATGTTTGGTTGCCCACGCTCGCGGAATTCGCACATCGAGAGGAAGAAGTCAAAGTGCGATTATATTCTTGCGCATGAGCCTTCTGCTGAGCAAATAGCTGCAATAGAGTCCAGAGTCAACGAAATCATTGCTCGTAATGTCGATGTCACAATCGAATATATGAACCGTGAGCAGGCCGCTGCCATCGTAGATCTCAGCAAGCTTCCGGAAGACGTATCAGAGACTCTAAGAATCGTCAGGATAGGGGATTACGATGCTTGTGCCTGTATCGGAAGTCACGTAGCAAATACTAGTCAGATCGGCAGTTTTAAGATTTTGAGTCACTCATTTGCCGACGGCGTATGGCGCCTTCGCTGGAAGGTAGTCTAAAACTTTGAGCGGCTCATCGCTAGTGATATAATCCACTCCCAGTCCTATAGATTTCTTTATCTGTCTATCTTTATTGACGGTCCACACCGCTACGCTCATATTCCTGTCTCGCGCTTGTGTATACCATTTGCGCTTCAGGTTTAAGAGATGGTAGTTGTAGCTCACACCATTGAGGCCATTTTGCGCAATAGCACGAGGACTTTGAGTGAATCCTAGATATTGTACATCAAAGTCCGGTAATAACTCAGCGATGTGCTTGCAGATTCCAAGATCAAACGCGATAAACATTACTCTGTCTGGGGAGAGAAGACTATGTTCCTTGAGCTTGGCGATTGATAGGAGTACAAGGCTTTTGTTGTTTTCAGTAGAAGAGAGTGACTTCAGCTCATAGACTAGTTTTGTGTTTGGGTACTGTTTTGCCTGTTCCAGGAATTGGTCAATAGTCGGGAGCTTTTCTCCGTTTTCCAAAGTATAGTCCTTGATGTCAGAGTACCTCTGTTTATCTACTCTTTTGCCATTGATTTTCTTGTCGTGATAGATGACGAGCACACTGTCTGAGGTCATCTGCACGTCAAACTCGCTGCCCCATAATCCTTGCTCCTGAGCACACCTTAAAGCAGCAATAGAGTTCTTTGCAAAGCCCGCTTCTGGGCAGTTCCAGTAGCCTCGATGAGCTATGATTTCAGTCCTATGCTGAGCACTGGAAATGAAGGGGAGTAGAAAGAGTAAAATGCCTATCAAATGACGTGAAAACCGCATAAAATCTTGTAAATTTGGTTACAAAAGTCCCTTAACAAAAATGTTACACGAGGAAACACAAATGTTTTATTGCTTTATTATTAGTGTCTTGTGTGTTTAATGATGTGATTGGCCAAAAAACCGAGCGCTGCAGTCGCAAATCTGCGAATATTGCCTGTTCTGCCATTGTCGCAATGGAAAATCATGGTTTCTGTGCCCCATTTTGAGCTCACTCCGATGCAGACAGTGCCCTCAGGAAAGCGCTCATCTCCTCCTTCTGCGAGTCCGGTTGTAGCCACAGAAAATGTACTGCCTGTGAGAGCTCTCACACCCTCGGCCATAGCGGCCGCAACCTCAGTACTAACCACTCCGTGCTCCTTGATCAGCTCTCCAGGAACTGAGAGTACATTCTCTTTTACACTGATTGCATAGGAAGTGACAGAGCCCAAAAAATACTCTGAGGATCCCGATACCATTGTGATGAGATGAGAAATCTGACCGCCGGTACAAGACTCAGCGGCGCTTAGAGTATAGCCACTATCTTTGAGAAGTTGGGCTATTTTATACTGTATCTGCATTGGCTGCTTTATGTTTGAGAAGATATTTTAAGGTCTTGTCCACGACGCTCGGACCCTGTCGCACTAGACCAGTGCGCATTTCTACTAGGCTAGCACCTGCATCAAGAGCCTCTTTGGCCGCTTCTGGAGAGTCAACGTGAGTATTTGCGATAATGGTCATAAGGCCTCGCGAATACTCCTTTATATATTTAATATGGTCCAAAGAACGCGTTTCTATACCGTCTACGCTGTTTAGAAGGCAGAAATCAATAATTCGCGCAAGCGATTCAAGACTCACAAATTCAGGGATTTTCAGTACTATAGGTTTATATACCTGCTCAGAAAGTCGTGCTTCCAATACTGAATTGAGATATTCTACGCTCGGATCTGCCGATACATCTATAACAAAGAAGTCAAAAAAGTCATATCCAAGAGTAAACGCTGTGAGATAGTCCTCATTGATACATACAGCAAGTATATCATCCTGAGGGTCATCCTTTAGGTGGTTTATGGCTCCTCTTATGATCTTGGCATTGACTGGTCCAATCTCTACAAAGCTGAAACCCAAGTCGTTAAGGTCATTATATAAGGTTCCGTGTATGTCCAGACCGGCTCCCAATCCCACAGGATTGTAGAACTGAAGACCAAAGACCTCTCTTTCAAGTCCTTCCGGACGGTTTTTGTAGATGAGTCGTCTATTGATGAACCTTAGGAAAGGAATCTTACCCACAAGGTGGAAATATCGCATACTGATCCTAGACGCCTTGTCAAGATCCATATGCCGAAGTATAGGCTTTAATATGATATCGTATACACCCATAGGATGTAAAAATACTAAAAAAAATTAAAGCTTATACCAGCTCCTGGAAGGTTCCGTCTGTGTAGAATACCAATATCTTTGATATACTTCTTTGATTTATAGGTTGTTGGGCCTTATTATCTAAAGTGTTTACTTTAGGTCTTGATATTTCTTGTACGGGTTCAGAGAAATCTTGAATTTCCTCAACGAAGTTAATCTGTGAAGGTATTTCTTCAACTGCAGAATGTGGATCGTAGAGGGTTGTGGTAGGGGTAGTATACATTCTACCTTTACCTGAGATCAACCATTCGATGTTTAAAGCAGGGAAACGGTTGGTCATATTAAGGATAAAATCAAATCCAGGTTTATTGCGTCCTGATAGAATATGGGACACACTTGCTCTGGCTACTCCTAAAATCTCTGCGAGTTGAGACTGACTGATATTTTCTGCGGACAGAAATTGCTGAAGGCGTCTGTTCATAATTATAACGTTAACTTTACAAAAGTAACTATAAAAATGTAAATAAACAAGTTTTACACAAGTTAACAGTTAACAGTGTGTTGATAGAATGTTAATAAAAATATGGTTATTAACATTGAGTAATACTTTTGATAAATACATAAAAATCGCTGAGTTTTAATAATATAGATGTTGTCTTAATGTTGAATTAAGCTCAAATTATCCACTTTACAGGCTTTTTGAGTATAAATACTAAAATAAAAGGTTTAGATAAAGAAAGTAAATAACTGATTTATAGTATAATAATTAATACCATAAACGTCTATAAGAAAAGCTTATTTAACCTAAGTTAATTCTTTTGTAAACAAGGCGAAATTTTTGTAAAATTCACAAAAGTGTGCAATGAAATTTACATTTGTATTCACAAAATGTTAAATCAAAGAGCTGATTTGAACGTTACAAAAGTATCATCAGTAATTGACAGTTATTGTCAGAGAATTTTGTTTCAGAATCAAAAATTTGAAGACTTTTCAGATTACTCACAGAAATTTAAAGGTCACGTGACTATTATTTGTTAAATTTGTATTATGATTCCTTCAATACATATAGAAGACTATAATTACAATCTGGAAGACCATCGCATAGCCAAGTATCCATTGGCTCAGCGTGATGCTTCTAAATTGTTGATATATAATAATGGCGAGATACAGACACAGTCTTTTATCGATCTTCCGGGCAATCTCCCAGAAGATGCAATAATGATATTCAACGATACCAAGGTTGTACCTGCGCGTCTTTTCTTCCGTCGCACAACTGGTGCGCTGATAGAGATTTTCTGTCTTGAGCCACACGAGCCTAACGATTATAATATCTGTTTTGCTTCCACTTCATCTTGTGTGTGGAAGTGCGTTATCGGTAATGCTAAGCGTTGGAAGGACGATATTCTGGATTATGATGTGGCTGATGGCCCTCTCAAAGATATCTGCCTGCAGGCAAGACTGATTCAACGCGATGGACAGACGGGACTGGTAGAATTCAGTTGGAAAGGTGGCGATGCTTTCTCGACAGTGCTTGAGCATTGCGGAAATGTGCCGATTCCGCCTTATCTATGCCGTAAGACCGAGGCAATAGACCTTGAGCGCTATCAGACTACTTATGCGCGAATTCGCGGCTCTGTGGCCGCTCCTACCGCAGGTCTGCATTTTACGGAGGATGTGCTCTCGCAGATAAGCGCGCGTGGAATTGATGTTCAGAGAGTGTGTCTTCACGTGGGAGCTGGTACTTTCCTTCCTGTGAAGAGCAGCCTTGTGAGCGAGCATTCAATGCATCGAGAGCCGTTTGTGGTGAGTATAGATCTGCTTCGCCGCTTGAGCCGATGTGAGAAAAAGGTTATTGCTGTGGGCACAACCTCTGTGCGCACTCTCGAGTCGCTTTATTATGCGGGCGTGAGTTGTATTGAGCAAGGTCATCCTTGCGAAGTGCAGCAGTGGGCTCCTTATGAGAGAGAATATGAGTACACTACTGCTCAATCACTTACAGCTCTTGTTGAGTGGCTGGAGAGCCAGGGCATGCAGGAGCTCAAGCTGGGCACCCGCATCATTATTGTGCCGGGCTTCCGCTTCCGCATAGTGGATATGATGGTGACCAATTTCCACCAGCCGCAAAGTACGCTGCTATTGCTCATTTCTGCGTTTGTGGGAGGCGATTGGAAGAGCATCTATGATTATGCCATCGCACACGATTTCCGCTTCTTGAGCTATGGCGATAGCTCGCTTCTGTTTAGAAAATTATAGACAATGGAGAAATATAAAGAGATCAGTCCATACTCGGACGAGCAGGCACGTGAGGCCTTTGCGAGGATTGCCAAGCACCCAATGCTGCCTGTTGCATCGATGTTTTTGTTTCCAAACCAGCCGATAAATACGTTTAACAAGCTGATAAAAGGGATAAAGACGGTTGACGAATTCCAGTCCGTGGTGATGGAGCGACTGGTGAGCGCATGCATTGAGCGCAGCAGCTCCGGATTTACTATCAGCGGCACTGAAAATCTTAATCCCGAGCAGCGTTTCCTCGCTGTTTCCAACCACCGCGATATTATCCTTGATCCTGCGCTGGTGCAGTGGACGCTTCTTAAAGAGGGCGTGCCGTTTACTGAAATCTGTGTGGGAAGCAATCTGCTTCAGGGACAGCTGGTTTCTGACTTATTGCACAGCAACCGTATGATAAAGGTCATCCGTGGCATTTCTGCGCGCGAGATGTATCTTTCTTCAAAATTGCTGTCGTCATATATTCGCGACGCGGTGAGCACCGGGCGGAGTTCGGTGTGGATTGCTCAGCGCGAGGGCCGTACAAAAAACGGCATGGATCTCACTGAGCAAGGCCTGTTGAAGATGTTTGATATGAGCGGCAACAGCGATTTTCAGAGCAATTTTGAGGCTTTGAATATCTTGCCGATGTCGATTTCCTACGAATACGAATCCTGCGATATTCGCAAGGCGCGAGAGCTGCTGATTGCGCGCAGCCAGAAGTATGTCAAGAAACGCAATGAGGATACGCATAGCATTCTTACCGGCATTCGCCAATGGAAGGGCGGAATGCATCTGCACATAGATAAACCGCTGACCTCGGAGGAGATTGCTGTAGCGGCAGAGTGCGATAAGAATCTGCGCTATCAGGCGTTGCGTGGCATCCTCGACCGCCGCATTATCAATGGCTATCATCTTTGGAAGACCAACTATATGGGCTATGACCTGATGACGGGTACAAAGAAGTATTCTGACAAGTATTCTGAGGAAGACATGGTAGCATTTAAGGCATATACCGAACGCAAGCTCAACAAGGTAGAGCGCCGTCTTGACAGGGATGCCTTGAAGCAGATTTTCTGGGAGATTTATGGTAATCCTGTACTAGCCAAGGAGAGACTCAATGAAGCCTGATGTGGGATTTGTCAGAGAGCGCTTCCAAGCTTTTAATACGTTGATCTTTGATAGTGAACTCCCTGAAATTGAGATAATTATCAGTAATTCCAAGAGCTTCTTGGGAAGACTTGAGTATAAACGTCGCAGGCGTCTGCTTGGACGTGAAGAGCTGTTTGATTTCAAGATGAGGGTGAGTGCAAGGGTAGACCTTCCACAAAGTGAGGTAGAGGATACGATTATCCACGAGATGATCCATCTTTATATCCTGATAAAGGGCTTGAAAGATAGCTCGACTCACGGTGTGGTGTTCAGGCAGAAAGCCGCAGAGATTAATGAGAAGTATGGACGCAAGATAACTATCTCTCATCGTTTTACACCACAGCAGAGACTGGAAGTGATGGCTTCGTCGGGCAAGAAAATGCGCATCATTGCAGTTGTGAGGCTCTCTGATGGGCGCACCGGGGTCAAGGTGATTCCGGACAGAAGGGAGAGTCTTGCTAGATTTAAAAGGGGTCTGCGTTTCTGGGTCGGTATCAGGGAAGTCTGCTATTATAAAAGCGATAATATATTTTTTAACCGTTATCCGTGCTCTTCTGCATCCAGGATTCAACTGGTAGATGAGAAGCTCATATTGGAACAACTGGAAGGGTCGGATAAGTTAGGGTGATTGCTATGTCTCAAATAAAGGATAAGAAACTCGGTATTGCACTGCCTGTGCTGCTTGCTCTCAGTATGGCTCATCTTCTAAATGACCTGCTTCAAGCGACAGTGGCATCTACATATCCAATCCTTAAAGAGGATCTGGATCTGTCGTTTGCCCAGATTGGTGCGATTACATTTGTCTATCAGATTGCTGCATCTGTCTTCCAGCCGCTTGTGGGGATGTTTTTTGATAAGCGTCCATTTAGAGGAAGCATTATGCTTGCGACGGCGTTTACTATGCTGGGAATCATAGGTCTGGCCTTTGCGCCAAGTCTGCCGTTTGTGTTTGTGTCGGTGTTTACCGTTGGTGTGGGCTCATCAATTCTTCATCCTGAGGCATCTCGCATTACTTCGCTTGCATCTGGGGGCAAGAGGGGATTGGCACAGTCTATTTTCCAGGTCGGCGGCAATTTCGGCGGGTCTGTGGGCCCATTGCTGATTGCGTTGATTGTTTCGCCTTATGGTAGGCGTAATGTGCTGTGGTTCACTCTGTTTTCAATGATTTCATTTGCGGTTACCGCATATATCGGACGTTGGTTCAAGGGATATCTCGCGAGTCATGGTAATAATTCTAAGTCGTCAGGGTATAAGCAGAGACCGTTGGGGCTTGCTGCAACTGTAGCAGTTATTGTTGTTATCTGCATCCTGATCATCTCAAAATACATGTATCTGGAGGGGATTAGGAGCTACTATACTTTCTACCTTATTGAGAAATTTGGAGTGACTATCCAGGCCTCGCAATTGATGCTGTTTGTGTTCTTGTTTGCTACGGCAGCCGGAACCCTTGTCGGTGGCCCGCTGGGTGATAGGATTGGTCGTAAGTGGGTGATTCTGCTGTCAATAGCAGGCACTGCGCCTTTCTCTCTGGCATTGCCTTATGCCGGCCTAACTGCGACTGTGATACTTAGTTTCTGCTCGGGATTTGTGCTGTCTTCTGCGTTTCCTGCGATTCTGATTTATGCTCAGGAGCTGCTTCCAAACCGCCTTGGGCTTGTGTCTGGACTGTTCTTCGGATTTGCCTTTGGCATAGGTGGCATCATCTCGGCAATCCTCGGTGCCCAGATTGATATACACGGAATAGAGAGCGTCTATCGTGTGATTTCTTTGTCGCCGCTCATAGGTCTTGTTGCTGTATTCCTGCCTAAATTAGGAAAATAGCTAATTGTTACCTAATTTATATTATGTTAAGTTGCGTGTGTATTACGCTGCTCTATTTGTACTAGCCTATAAAAGTGGACACGAAAATTGATTAAAAATTAAAGATTTATCAGAATGTTAGACTAAAAACTCAAATTTGAGAACTTCCGTTTTGCAAAAATAGACATAAAACGCAATTTTCAAAACAAAAGAGAAATACAGTAGACACGGAAAATTGCGTGTTTAAAGCTATTTCTTTAGTCTGCTAAGTTTAGGTTTATCAGACAGTTGTCTATCTTTGAATGTATCTTTTCGCTCAATTTCACCGCTAATAAACCTTTCATAAAAATTGTGCGGAGTATCATAATCAAGAGCAAAACACGGACGCATCCTGTTGTAATAATGCTGATATCGAGATAAAGCCATCAGAACGTCGTTACGGTTCTGGTATCCTTCGATGTTGAAGTCCATGATCAGTTCTTCTTTTATCCAACCATTTAGAGCTTCATTTACTGGATTATCAGTTGGTGTACCGGCTCTGGACATAGATCTGACTATATTTTCATCTTTAATCAAATCATTATATGCCAATGAAGAATAAACACTTCCTTGATCAGTATGCAATATTGTAGGTTCCTCTGTTTCAAATCCCTGAAACCTAAGTATCTTTATTATATCTATCAATCCTTCAATGTATTGCGTTCTATCCCCTCTTCGTAAACCTACCTGAAATGTCAGCATTTCTTTTGTAAAAACATCAAAGTAAAATGTAACCTCAAACAGGTAAAAAGGCCCTTTTATCATAGTCATATCTGAGACGATCACTTGTCGAGGCCTATCTACGGTCTCCCAGGTACTATAGACAAGATTTGGATACTTGTCACGTTCCTTTCTTGGTCTGTATTTCACCCTATGGAGCGTCTCTGCCTTTATTCCAAGAAACCTGAAGCATTTGTATGCATACCCGTCAGATATATTTACCTTCTCGTTAATACGTATATATGCAGCTGTCCAACGGTATCCGTGAGTTCGATGCTTCTCATGAGTTGATCGAACCAACTCGATCATATACTGTCTATGCTCATCTGTCTCTGAGGGACCTCGCCTCTTCCACTTGTAGTATCCGGAACGGCTCACGCCCATCATTGAACAGATCTCCTTGACATCATACTCCTGAGAGAGAAGATCTATTATTCCGTATTCTTCTCCTTTAAACGAATAAAGACCTGTTCCCCATTTGGGTTCGTCTGCAGCATGTAATTTTTTTTTAAGCGTTCGTTCTCGATGCGCAGCCTGAGAATCTCACGCTTATAATTCTCTTCTGTACGAACAAAATCTTCAGGAAATACATCCGGGAGTGTTTTGTCTTGACGCGCTAGAGCTTCCAATCCTCCGGATTCATATTGCTTCACCCAAGAACGGAATGAGTTCATAGATACGTTGTTAGCTGTACAGAATTCGTACAATGTCACCCTGTCATTCCCTTTGAATTGACGGATGAGCAACTCTTTTTCAAGAGGGTTTAAATGTCTTCCCATAAAAGTGACTCCTTCTTGATAGTCCAAAGTTTTCTGTAATTAGCTGAAAATCAGGTGCAAGTTACAAAAAATACTTTTTTCTATCCTTCCGTGTCTACTTTTTTAAGAGCAGCAATTCTGTCAATTCGCTAAGCAGACCTTTGCATCCTGCCAGTATATCATTGTAGGTTGTTTCAAAGTCACCGCTGTACCAAGGATCAGCGACGCTGCGCATGCCTTGGTCGGCAAATTCCATCATATATCGCACCTTCTTCATATCTGCAGCGCTGATGATTCGCGATAGCAGACGTTCATTGGACGAATCCATAATAATCAGGAGGTCATATTCTGATGCCTCAGAACTCTGGATTCTGTGGGCACTATGCGGACCCATAGGAATTCCTTTCTCTCTGAGTTTGCGTGCAGCTGGTGGATATATATCGTTGCCTTGCTCCTCATAGGAAACTGCTGCAGAATCAATTACGAATTCATCTTCTAGTCCTGCCTTCTTTACGAGATCTTTAAAAATGAACTCCCCCATCGGGCTTCTGCAAATATTTCCGTGACAGATAAACAATACCTTTTTCATAATAACTGAGTTTTAGACCCTAAAATTAGTAAAAATTGGCTAAATTTGCCTTTCTATTAAGCATTTAAGATGGCAAGACACAAACTGGACTTAGTCCTCCCTAATATTGAAATTACCGCAGTTGCCGCAGAGGGCAAATGCGTCGCACACACCCCAGAAGGCCAGGTGGTATTTGTAGAATATGCTGTCCCTGGAGACGTTGTGGATGTGAGAGTTATAAAGAAAAAGAAGAATTTTATCGAAGGTCGCATTGAGCGGATTGTAAAGCCTTCAGAGCATAGATTGAAGCCTTTCTGCAAGCATTTTGGAATATGCGGTGGTTGCAAATGGCAGCTTCTCCCCTACGAAATGCAGCTTCAGGCCAAGCAAGATCAGGTATTTGACCAGCTCTCTCGCATTGGTCATCTGGAACTACCTGAGATCTCCCCTATCATAGGTTCAGACAAGACTGAATATTATCGCAATAAGTTGGAATTCTCGGCTTCTGACAAGAGGTGGATACTCTCTGATGAGGATCCATCGCAAATCCCTGAAGATCAGCGTCAAGGACTTGGTTTCCATGTCAGCAAATTCTTTGATAAGGTTCTTGATATCGAGAAATGCTATCTCCAGGAAGAGCCTTCAAACTCTATCCGACTTTTTATCAAGGACTATGCACTTTCACATGGCATACCTTTCTACAATCTCAGAGAGAATACAGGTATCTTCAGAAATATGTTTGTCAGAACTACTGAAGATGGACAAGTTATGCTCATTATCTGTTTTGCATCTCACTTTGATGGTTTGGAGACAATGCTTGATGCAATTGCAGAAAAGTTCCCCCAGATCACTTCCCTATACTATATCATAAATCCTAAGCTCAACGATAGCATCTCAGATCTTGAGTGCTTTCTTTATAAAGGTGATGAAGCGATTTATGAAACTATGGAAGGACTCAGGTTCAAGATTGGTCCAAAATCATTTTATCAGACCAATGCACCACAAGCCTACAAACTCTATAGTGTAGCTCGTAACTTTGCTTCTCTCACTGGTTCGGAAGTCGTATATGACTTATATACTGGAACAGGAACGATTGCTCAGTTTGTGAGCTCAAAAGCAAGCAAAGTGATTGGTGTAGAGTATGTTCCAGAAGCAATCGAGGATGCAAAGACCAATACTCGTCTCAATGGAATCAACAATTGTGAGTTCTTTGCCGGTGATATGAAGGACATACTGACAGCTGACTTTATCAAGCATCACGGAAGACCTGATGTGATGATAGTAGATCCTCCAAGAGCAGGTATGCATCCGGATGTGGTAAAGACAATTATGGATGCAGGCCCGGAGACAATAGTTTATGTGAGCTGCAATCCTGCTTCTCAGGCTAGAGATCTTGAATTGCTGTCTCCGTTATATAAAATTGTAGCAGTACAACCTGTAGATATGTTCCCTCATACTCATCACGTGGAAAATGTCTGCAAACTTGAACTTAAGAAATAATGTTG
>JAFNUQ010000007.1 GCA_017383945.1 Bacteroidales bacterium
AAAGAAACGGTCGCACGCAGCGCGGAAACGCTGCCAAACAGCATCTGCGTGGCGGCGAGATACAGTTCCGACCTTTTTCCACTCGGCCTGAAGCTCTAACAGACGCTCTGTAGCACCCTTCCAGTCGTCGCTATCCTGAATGCTCTCGGCAGCCTCACATAGAGCAATCTTTGCTGCAAGATTCTGCTCCATATCATCCTTAACATCTGCATAGAAGGCGTGCTTAAGCTCAAAGAAGCGGTCACACGCTGCGCGGAAGCGGTCATAAATCTTTGTATTGTCTCGCTTTGGAGCAAAACCTATAGTGCGCCACTGAGCCTGAAGCTCAATAAGGGTCTGATTTGCCTTGTTCCACTCCTTGTGAGATGTTGGTGCTACAGCAACAAGCGCCTCAGCAGCCTCGCACAGAGCGGTCTTTGCCTCAAGGTTCTTAACCTGCTCCTGCTGGATTGACTCAAAGTGCTCCTGATGGCGACGGTTGATAACTGATGATGCCGCCTTGAAACGCTCCCACAGCGGCTCCTTGTGCTCGGCAGCTACAGGACCTGTCTCGCGCCACTGATCGTGGAACTTCTGCAACTTGCGGAATGCCTCAACAATATTTGTCTGCTCTGCAAGAGCCTCAGCAGCCTCACATAGAGCAACCTTTGCCTCGTAGTTCTTCTTAAGGTCAAGGTCGCGAAGCTCCTTGTTGATCTTTACAAAGTCGTAGAAGTGCTCTACGTGGAGGTTGTAGGTCTCCCAAAGGTCGTTTACAACACCCTGTGGTACCTGACCAATCTCCTTCCAACGAGCCTGCAGCTCACGGAAGCGTGTGAATGTTACATTTATAGTCTCCTCGCTTGATACAAGGGCCTTGAGCTCCTCAATAATCTCCAACTTGAGACGATAGTTCTCCTCCTTAACCTTCTCAGACTCGGCAGTTGCGCGGTCACGACGCTCGCGGTATACCTTTAGCAGCTCCTTAAGACGAGCCTCGTCTGCATCTGCAGCAACCTCAGCACTATCAACAGTCTCAAGCTTACCCTCTGCCTTTGCGGCTGGGTTCTGCTGGCGGTGAAGCTTGTAGAAGGCGGTCTTAATCTCATCTACATAGTGGCGGATGTCCTCTACCAAATCCTGCTCAAGAAGGAAGGCGAGCATATCAACAAGCTCAGCCTTGCTCTTACCAGCAATCTGGTACTCTACAACAACCTCTCTCTGGTCATCCTGCTCTGGGATGAGATCCTCTGAGAGCTCCTCAGGTGTAGTGTTTTCTGAAACTTGTTCAACAATCTCGATAGACGCATCCTCAGCAATGCTGACCTGCTCCAACTCTGGAGCCTCTGTAGATTTGATAGTAGACATAAGTAGTAATTTTAGGTATTTTCTATAAAATTCAGTAGTCAAATAAGTTGTTCTCTGTCGATTCTATTTTATTAAAAATAGTATCGCACAAAGATAGTCAAAGCAATTTAAAATTCAAAATGCAGATTTCAAAAATATCATACATTTTTCAACAATTTGCTATTTTTTCTATATCTTTGTAGAGTAATTGACCATTTATGTTGAGAAAATTTGTATTTTTTGTTGCGCTGCTATGTTCAATTTCGCTCTCTTCTGCCCGTAGTTATAGGGTAGATCAGGTGCCTAATGTGCAGTTGTCAAATGCCTCTTGTTATACATCTAACC
>JAFNUQ010000047.1 GCA_017383945.1 Bacteroidales bacterium
AGCCATAGTCCCAAGGCTGGTCAAACTCCTCAAAGAGACCGCCCTGAGTCATATAACCTGCAGACACAAAGTATTTTACCCTATCTGTACCTCCGGAGATATTGACTGTGTGGTTGCTCTGAGTAGTAGCCTTCTTCATGAAGTAATCTGTCCAACGTACGCTTGGGAAGCGGATAGGGTCTGAGCCATCCTTGAACTTCTGGATAACCTCTGGAGAGAACATCTCAGGGTTACCGTCGTTGGCGCGCATAGCGTTGTAGAAGGTAGCATAACCATAAGAGTCAGCCTGCTCTACAAGGGAAGTAGGAGTGAGCACAGACATAGATGTATTCACATCGATTCTTGCCTGTCCTTCCTTACCGCGCTTAGTTGTAACGAGAACGACACCGTTGGCACCACGCACACCGAATACAGCTGTTGCAGATGCATCCTTGAGCACTGTGATACTCTCGATGTCTTCAGGGTTGATATCGGACATTGAACGCTCAACACCGTCAACCTGGATGAGAGGAGATGAATCGCTCCAAGTACCCTGACCACGGACAAAGATTGTCGCAGCGTCAGAACCAGGCTCACCTGAGTACTGCACTGTGGTCACACCGGAAAGCTGACCTGCCAACACGTTGTTGACTGAGCTCACCGGGGTACGTGTGAGTTCTTCACTCTTAACACTTGAGATAGCGCCTGTCACGGTTACTTTCTTCTGTGTACCGTAGGCAACCACCTCTACTCCTTCCAGCATCTCTGAGTCTTCTTCAAGAACGATCTTGTAAGAAGCTCTGCCGTCTACAGTAAAGAAAGCATCTTTATAACCGATGCTTGATACTGTAATCTGTGCATTTGCTGGAACACTGAGGGAGAACTTACCGTCGATGTCAGTTATGACACCATTGGTTGTGCCCGTCTGAAGGACACCGACACCAATAACAGGTTCTCCGCTAGAATCGACAACTTCACCCTTGATGGTAGTCTGCGCAAATGCAGTGCCCCCCATAAAGAATAAAGCCATCAAAGCCACCAACGCCGAGAGCGCTGGTCGACCCAGTCTAAGAATAGTCTTCATTAGGAATGAATTTTGGTTAGTTATTAATGTAGTAAATAAGGGTCTATTTCTACACAAATATACCTAATTTATCAACGTAAACAATAGAAAGCCCCCAAATTTGGAGGCTTTCTATAGATAAAGTTCAGAATTTTTACTGAAGTAGGGTTTCTTTAAACTCAATCTCTACAATTCTCAGCTCGTTATTTGGCTTACCTGCATCTTTTGCCTTGAAGAGGTCGAGTTCGCCAGCGGCAGGAGCAACAACTTCAACGATACCGCTGAAGCCATCCTTCTCAACCGCAGCGCCCTTGAGGCGCACTGTAATCTCACGAGTCATAACAGGCTTAACAGGGAGATGGACATAACCCAATGTTGTAGGAGTCTCGCCCTCCCAGATAATCTCGTCACCGGCAAGAATCTCAATAGGATATCTTCTCATTCTCCAGCCAGTAAACTTAGCGCACACCTCATCAACCTGAACCATACGGTTGAACTTGTATGTGATCCAGCCTGTGGCAAGTGTACCATCGTTGATCCATTCGCTAAGCTCGTTATCATCAAAACTGTTTGCAACCTTGTCTGAATTTGCGCCAGCTACTGCTGAAACGATTTCTACATCAATTGCTCTATCGTAGTAAGATGGAGTCTGAGGAGTTTCACCTCTACCAAGTCTACCCTCAAGATGATCGCCAGGGATATATGTGCTAAGTCCACCTACAGTTTCATAAGGAATCGTCTCAAGACTGATTTCAGCACCCTTAAGACCTTCTGCTGAAGCCTTGAGTGTAACTTTGCCTGCCTTAGTGGTTGAGCGGAGGATTGCTCTATTGACACCACACTCTACAGGGAAGCTCTTTGCAAGGATATAGTTATCCGGACCCTGAGCAATACCGCCACGCCATTCGGCTTCGCCGACAAGCTCATAATCAATCATATCGTTGGCCACTGGACAACGGCGACCCTGTGCATCTACAACTTCAATCTGCACGAGTGCAACATCTGCACCGTCAGCTTTCCAACCTGTAGGGTTCTCAATAGTTGAGAGCTTGATAGCATAAGGAGCGCCAGCAGTTTCAATACTGTATCTAGCAACCTCTACACCACCATTATAACCTACAGCCTCAAGCTTTCCTGGCTGATAGGCCACATCCTTATAGGTGTGCAAGAATTGATATCTCTGAGTACCATTTTCAATCTCTTTACCATTGAGGAAGAGCTTGACAGTCTCAGTATTTGAAACGACGTGGACAGGCTTCACAACACCTGCATCATAATTCCAATGTCCGATGATGTAGATTCCTGGAGCCTCGATATCGACCCAACCATCCCACATCACCTTGTGTGCAAAGTATGTATCCTTAGGGATGCGAAGAGGATCAGTCACACCACTACGACGATAATTCTCGACACCACGGAAGTGAGTATTGGTATCAGAGAAGATAATCTTTGCGCCACCAGAACTTACTCTCTTACCAGAACCAGGTCGCTCAACATAGTAATCATACCATCTGCGGACATGCTCAATAGCAAACTCATCCTGATTATGGTTATAAGGAGCTGCGTTACCCTTGGTTGTAGTATTGCTCATTGCAGAGTGGAAACTGTCATTTCCAGCTCCCTCTTTGTGGAAAGGATATGAATACTCGTCCCAATATTTTCTCAGACCTTCATCGCGGCAGTATTCTGTCGCCCAGAATGGAGAATGTGCACTCTTATTGATATAGAGCATCTCACCACCATACTCAGCCTCTCTGATGTCAAGCATCTCGCGGCTACCGATTGCTCTTCCACCATAGAAATCATACTGATCTCTGATAGCACGAAGCTCAATCATGTGCTCACGGCTTATTGACTCATTACCACCCTCATAGAAGATGATTGAAGGATTATTTCTATTATAGATGATGGCATCACGCATCAACTCTGTACGCTGAACCCACTGCTGGCCTTTTGCATCCTTCTCTGCGTCGCCTGCTGGCATAGCCTGAATCAAACCCACGCGGTCGCAAGACTCGACATCCTGCTTCCAAGGAGTAACGTGCATCCAGCGAACCAAGTTACCATTGCCCTCGACAATCATTCCGTTGGAATAATCGCTGAGCCAAGCCGGAACAGACATTCCAAGAGCCGGCCACTCATTTGATGTGCGCTGTGCAAATCCTTTGAGCTGAAGCACGCGGTCATTGAGCCAGAACTTACCTTCTGCAAAACGGGTCTTTCTGAAACCAGTGCGAGTATTTACCTCATCGATAACAACGCCATCGACAACAATAGCTGTCTTAACATCATAAAGATATCCATAGCCCCAACCCCAGAAATGAACATCCTCAAGTGGAGTTTCTGCAGAGAGCATAACAGTCTGTCCTGCAGGAACAACAGTAGGCTCTCCAGAAACAGAAGCAACCTGCTTTCCATCGCGATCAAAGATAGTCACGCGATACTCGGCAGTCTTATCTGCTCCAGTTTCATTCTTCACCTCAGATTCTGCGTGAATGATAGCAGTACGCGCCTTTACACGCATATCCTTTGCATAAACATACACACCTGTAGTCTTGAGGTTTGAGTAAAGAGGCAAGGTCTGGTACAACTTATCTGTCACGTGAAGCCATACATTCTTTGGAAGGCCACCATAATTGGCATTGAAGTTTTTGTTACTCCACTGGTACTTGACACCGGTTGTACGCTCAGCATAGTCCCAATTATTGTCAACCTTAACGGCAATAACGTTACTTCCCACCTTGATATAAGGAGTGATATCAAAGCCAAATGCCATAACGCCGTTTTCGTGCTGGCCAACCATTTTTCCGTTGACATACACATCAACTCCCTGACGGGCGCCCTCAAATTCAATGAATACCTTCTTATTTTTAGTAGTCTTAGGGAGCACAAAATTCTTGCGATACCACATTACGGTATCGGTCAGGTCATGAATGTCAAGCTTAAATGCCTCATCTTCGTTAAAGGCGTGAGGGAGAGTAACTTTCTGCCAGCTCTTATCGTTGAAAGAGGCTTTCTGAGCGGACGGAACATCTCCTACCTTGAGACGCCAATCCGAGTTAAAATTATACTTCTCTCTTGCACCGAGAGAGAAACATAAAAAT
>JAFNUQ010000048.1 GCA_017383945.1 Bacteroidales bacterium
CCTGCATATGCTTCGTCAAAGCAGAGAGCAGACGTATCAGGCAAGATTGTGCTTGATGACCCTATCACTCCGTCAGAGTTCAGCAATCTGCGTGTGGGTCTCGCCAGAAGCGGCTATTTCTGGCAGAAGGATGCCAAGAATTACCAGTTCTGGACAGTAGCAGAAGCTGACGGAAGGTTCTGCCTCGAAGGCGTGGTCCCTGGCTCATATACGCTTTATGCATTTGCCGACGGCGTGCTTGGAGAGTATGTACAGGCAGATATCGAAGTGGCTGAGGGCAAAGATGTTAAGCTTGGCGAAATAGTCTGGCAGCCTGTGCGCAAGGGCGAGCAGGTCTTTGAAATCGGTATAGCTGACCGCAGCGCCAAGGAGTTTGCGATGGGAGACAGATATCGCGATCCAGAGATTGTGCTGAGTTATGCCAAGGAATTCCCTGAAGACGTGAGGTTTGTCTACGGACAGAGCGACTACAGCAAGGATTGGCCTTACCTCCATGTACCACATAATGAGGCTGAGAATGTCAAGGTTATGCCATTCTTCGGTGTTATGGGCGAGGGTCGCGCGACTCCTTATACCATCTGCTTCAATCTTGACGAAGCACCAGCTGAAAACGCAATTGCTACTCTCAGACTTGGCATCTGCGGCACTGCTTCAGAGCATGTATATGTATCGGCCAACGGCCAGGAACTCGGCGAGGTGCCTCTAACACAAACTCGCGACGGTTTGATTACCCGCCACGGTTCGCACGGCATCTGGTATGAGACAGACTTTACATTTGCGGCAAGCGCACTCACAAGCGGAGCAAATGAACTGACGCTCACACTCCCTGCAGGATCTCTTAACTCCGGCATGGTCTACGATTACATCCGTCTGGAGATTCTTTAATCTCAGCTTCATCTGAAATAGAAAGCCCGGCCTTGACGGTCGGGCTTCTGCTTATATTTGAGTTGATTACTGTGCTGTAAATGCTCTCATGATGTCTGTCGGACGGCCTTCCATGTCAAATGCGCCAAGTTTGTAACCTCTTGGGCGACAGCAAGGATTCCAGTAGAAAAGACCATGACAGTGAGGAGTATTGCGTGCGCTGAGAGCGATGAGCTCCATCTGACGCACCTGCTCTGCGGCTGCCTCCGGGTCATCAAGGACAACTTCAACACCAGTCTCAACAATCATACTCTCTTTTCCGAAACGCTCATAAACGTGGGCGATATTTGCCATACAGTCAGCGATAACTTTGTCAGCATCGGTAAAGCCGTTGGTAGCTGCCCAATATGGATAAAGTGACATACCTACCATATCGTAGCGTGTGCCATATTGCTCGAGGATTCCGAGGTTCCAGTCATACATCGCCTGGTCATAACCGTTGTCAAGGTGTACGATCACGATAGCCTCAGGGAATACACTCTTAACTGCCTCATAGCCAGCATCAAGGAAACCTGCATACTGCTCAGGGTCAAGCTTACTGTGGCCGAAATGCTCAGTCACAGTCTCGCCCTCGTTGTTCCAGAGAAGACCATTACGAGTCTCGTTGCCGACCTGCACCCACTTAGGAGTCACACCATTGTCCTTGAGCAGCTGAAGAGTCTCAATTGTGTGAGCCTTGAGGTCTTCTTTCATCTCAGGATAGGTTCTTCTCCAAGAGCGTGGGATTGGCTGATGTGCAGGATCTGCCCAAGTATCGCTGTAGTGGAAGTTTACCATTACCTCCATACCCTGCTCCTTGGCAAGGAGAGCGTTGGTCAGGACATCCTCTTTATTGCAAAGGCCGGCATTGTCGGTAGAATCTACCGGAGCACCTCTGCGGCCCCAGCGGATTGGGTCCACCCATACTCTAAGGCGCACAGCATTAAGGCCCATATCCTTCATAAGCGCTGTAACTTCCCAGCTCTCATCACCCTCGTAGTTATAGTAAAGAGTTCCGTGTTTTGCGGCACCTTCAGAGCCACTGATATCGGCACCAAGCCAGAAGGTAGGCTCGGCCTGCTTGCATGACAGCGTGAGTGCTGCCAACACGATAAGAAATAGTCTAGTCTTCATTTTTATTTGTGGTTTTGGTTTTTGCTTTGACGTTTTTCCATCGTTCAAGTGCAAGTTCCTGCATGTCGCGGACTGTATCCTTCTCATCCACGATTTCGCTTCCAAGGAGAGTTTCGATTACGTCCTCAAGGGTAAGAATACCCTGGAAACTGCCATATTCGTCAATTATAATGGCAATCTGCTCGTCCTTAGAAAGCATCTCGTCCCATATCTGGTCAAGCGGAGTCTCCTCGTCAAAAGAAGCAATTTCTCGCTTGATGCTGCCGAGCGTGCGGTCAAATTTATCCTCTGCAAGGAGCTGAAGCGCGTCCATTCTCAGGATATAACCGGTAATATATTCCGGATTCTTGTCATATACCGGGATACGGCTATGATGAAGGAACCTCTTATCTTTATAGAAAGACTTGACCGTCATTGACTCAGGGGCGATATGGCAGACGACTCTTGGGGTCATCGCTTCGTAGGCATTGATCTCATCCATATTGATGAGGTTCTGGATGATTTCGTTCTCGTCCTCTTCCAAGTCACCGCCCTCTTCTGCAACATTGGCCATGGCGCTGATTTCCTCTCTGGATACCATACTTTCCTTTTCTTTAGCAGAGATGAGTTTGGTGATACCCTGCACCATCCAGACGATTGGGTACATAATAAACACCAACACCTTGATTGCAACAACGGCAAAACCCATCAACGACCTGTAGTAGCTTGTACCTATTGTTTTAGGGACAATCTCCGAGAAAATCAAGATGAGGATCGTCATCATTGCACTCACAAGTCCAAACCACTCCGAGCCAAATACTGCAGTTGCCTGGCTACCCACGCCTGCAGCGCCGATAGTGTTGGCGATTGTGTTGAGTGAGAGAATTGCTGCGATTGGCTTTGAACTATCCTGCTTGTATTTCTTGAACTGCATCGCAGGTTTATAACCTTCCTCCTCTCTCATAGTTATATATGAGATAGGAGTAGACATCAGCGTAGATTCAAGCAGAGAGCAGAGGAATGAAATCCCCATCGCCGCAAATAGGAAAACGAGAAGTAAGGTCATTAGAATGTATATCTAAGCAATGCCTGAACGCGATTGTTGGTTACCCAATGGAGATCGCCTGTAGCGAGTCCATATTTGCAATCCTCACCGAACATATCCCACTTACCATACTGCACGCTGGTGAGTTCATACTCAAGACCGAAGCTCACCTTGCCGAGATTGTATACTACAGAAGGTGTGATACGATACATAGTGTTCATATTTGAGAAGCTGTTCTTGCTGAAATAGATAAATTCAGGAGAAACAATCTCTTCTTTTGTACCATAGTTCTTTGCAAAACCAGCAAAGAAGATTCCCTGAAGTTTCTTTCCATATTTAAGGCTCACCCAAGATGAAAGGTTGCGAGTCGGAGTGTACTCCCAGGTATCATTTTTCATCGAGGTCACTGCATATCCACCATTAAGGTTCATATGCTCGCCAGCCTCAGCAAATGTAGCTTTTGCCTTTACAGAAAGATCACCCTTGACATACTGTGCAAAGATATAGGCTGCAGAGGTGCTGATGCGATCATCCACCTTTGCAGTTCCTGTTGCATTGAAGTTGCGAGGCTTGATTGAAAGGAAGTTGTAGCCTGCTTTGGCGGTAAATCCGCCTGACTTGTATGTCACGCCCGCATTGAGCTCAGGAGTCTTGGAGTACTTGATATAATCTGCCTTCTGACCGTTAGGACCTGCAGAAGTATACTGCATCTGCCAGATCACTGCAAAGTCATAAGAGAACTTATCATTAACCTTGCGGTTCACCTGAACAAGCGGTGTGCGGTTGAATGGAGTAAACGGTGCACCTGCGTTGAGAGAGAACACATCTGGAATATCCGCAGCAAACGGATGCCAAGCCTGACCAGCTTTCAGTGTCCAGTTATTTTTGGCCATAGTAAGGTAGGCCTGACGAAGTCTGAACTGGGCTGTGCCGGTTACACCTGAGACGCCAGAATAGAAGTCAGCTTCAATCTTAGCACCAACTTTCCATCCCTCAATCGCATAACCACTTACATCCACACCAAGACGTGAAGTAAGGGCTGCAAAACGGAACGAACTGATATCGTTAAGATCGGTTTCTCCTGTAGGATCCATCTTGATATCCTTTGGAAGGTAGGTAAAGAAGTCCTCTGTACCAGAAACCATCTCTCTGCTGTCGTAGGCAAAGTAGTTACGGATAAAGCCGTACCACTTGAAGTTTGCAGTGTTTTCCTGAGAAAAAGCGCTCAATGAAAGGAGCATCACCGCTGCTGTAAGAACTATTTTCTTCATATTTTATAACTAAACTAAATACAAAATGGCCCAATAACCTCTTGCGAAGCTATTGGACCAGATATAGTTGTCAATTATGCTGCAAATGGGAAGATCTTGGTGAGCCAGAAGAAGGCAAATACAAGACCGATACCACCGATAACGATACCTACCTTGAGCATATCCTTGGTCTTGATGAGACCAGTTGAGAATGCGATAGCATTAGGAGGTGTAGAAATCGGCATCAACATCGCGAGTGAAGCACATGTTGCAACGAAGCAGATCATAGCTTTCTCTCCACCGAAGCTAGCAAAAGCCGGGTTAGATGCAAGTCCTGATGAAACTGCGCAAAGGATTGGGATAAGAAGCGCAGCTGTAGCAGAATTGCTGATGAAGTTAGAGAGAAGGTAGCATACAAGACCTGCAACTACAAATACGAGGATGATTGACATCTCGCCAAATGGAATAGCGTTTACAAGAGTTGCGCCGAGACCTGTACCACCCTTTGACATGTCAAGCATTGCATATCCGAGTGCAAAACCTCCGGCTACGAGCCAAAGCACACTCCAGTCGATCTGCTTGATGTCTTCCTTATCAAATGTACCTGTGCACACAAATACTGCGAGAGGGATAAGAGCCACGATATTTGAGCTGATACCTGTCAAGCTTTCTGTAGCCCAGAGAAGGATAGTTACAGCAAAAGTTGCCCAAACAAGGTATGTTCTCCAAGTTGTCGGCTTGTCGTTTTTAGGGATGTTTACCTCAAGCTTCTTTGTTGAGAATGGGAACATTAACTGAAGAACTACCCAAGCCACGAGAATCATAATGATTACAAATGGAACCATATGGATTGCCCACTCACCAAAAGAGATGCTTGCGCCAAAGTATGTCTCAAGGTTTGACACGGCTGTTCCGTTTGGAGGAGTACCGATAGTTGTACCGATACCACCTACATTGGCAGCAACAGGAATTGAAAGAGCAAGCGCAATCTTACCCTTGTCACCCTCTGGGAAAGTAGCAAGTACAGGAGCGAGGAATGCAAGCATCATCGCAGCTGTAGCTGTGTTGCTCATAAACATTGAGAACAACGCAATTACAGTGAGGAAGCCAAGAAGCACCATCTTAGGGTTTGTACCAAAAGGCTTCAAAAGAAATCTTGCGAGAGTCACGTCAAGACCATATTTCTGAGCCATGATAGCGAGAGCAAATCCACCGAGGAAGAGCATCACTACAGGGTCAGCAAAAGCAGACATGATCTTGGTATAGTTCATAGTACCC
>JAFNUQ010000049.1 GCA_017383945.1 Bacteroidales bacterium
CCCCATAAATACATCATCAGCACGCCGACCCACGCGATTGGCGGCCCCGGCAGCGCAGGAACAACGCTACCCAATATACCTATCACAGCAAATAAGATTGCCAGTATTGCAATTAATGTTTCCATAGCACAAAGATAGCATACTTTTTACCGCTTTTCATTTTTATCCACTATCTTCGGGGAAAATTAAAGAAGAGTAGACTTATGTTTGGACTTGAGGATTGGGGCCTGATCGGCCTGTTTTTAGGAAATATTCTTGCAGCAACCGTTGTACCTTTCAGTTCTGACGCTCTCTATATAGCTGTTCTTGCAGCGACCAAGATGACCTGGCCATGCTTTTTTGTCGCCACCGCCGGCAACTGGATCGGCAGCCTCATTTCGTTTGGCATGGGTTGGCTTGGCAAGCTCGAATGGCTTGAGAAATGGTTCAAGGTGAAACACGAAACGCTCGAGAAGCAGAAACGCTTTGTCAATAAGTATGGTGTGTGGCTGGCTCTCGTAGCCTGGGTTCCTGTGGTCGGTGATGTATTTGCGATAGCGCTGGGATTCTATAAGGCGAGACCAGTCCCTACCGCATTGCTTCTGCTCGTCGGTAAAGCTGGTCGCTTCCTCGTATGGACCGCAATTGTCGGCCTATTCTGATTATTTTGCAGGTGCAGGTCTTGGTGCTGCTGGCTTCGGATCGTATTTGTAATCCTTGCCAATATATGCCACCTGCGCAAACTCCTTAGGATTCTTTCTGATGATCCAGTCTATATAGGTCATCATCATCCAGGCTGTGAACTCGTAGCCTGCTGCACTCATATGCCCGCCAAGGAAATAGAGGTCTCTGAACTCTGGCTCACTATACAGAGGGGCATATTTATATAGATCGATCACATAGACATCAGAGAATATATCTGCCATCGAGCGGATCACCTCATTATATCTCTCATCGGTATTCTTATCGTTTGGTCGTGTCACGACAAAGAACTTTGCTCGTGGCTGAATGCTCTTGACTCGCTGAATGATACCGGCATAGTAACCAGCAAAAGTATCAGCGTTGTTATTATAGTCGAGCGTGTCCACATCAGTGTGCACGTCACCTGGCTTGAATCCCTTACCCTTGTCATTGATACATAGAGCCATTATATAGGCCTGCTTAGGATCAGCCTTGGCGTCTATATTATTATTGCCGTTGTTTGGATTATCCCAGAAATGATCAATCCACCCCTTGGCTGTCTCACCACCCTTAGAGTAGTTGTCTCCGCGAGCACCCATCAGCGCACACATTCTCTGACCCCACGAATACTCATAAAGATCAACATATCCCTTTCTGCCGTCCTTGCGGGTGTATTCGTGCTCTCCGCTGGAGAGCGAATCTCCGATGAAGCCCCAGGTTTGGAAAATTCCGGCAAGACCGGGAGTCTGCTTGATTTCAGCAAGAGGGTTCTCCCCTGCAGATACTGACTGATGAGCAGCCTGAGCCTGTGCTGCACGCCATTCGTCGGCAGACGTCTGCTGAGCCCAGAGGTTCACAGTTGCCACTGCCGCAGCCAAGATGCAAACAATCGTCTTTTTCATATAGAATCTGGAATTATTCAAGAGTCCACTCGGCACCGTCCTTGCCGTCCTTTACCTGTATGCCGATTGCTTTGAGGACGTCGCGGATGTGATCGGATGTAGTCCAATCCTTTGCGGCCTTGGCCTGTGCACGCTGCTCAAGCACCATATCCATCAGGCCGGCGATAACCTTTGAGCTACCACCATCAGCAAGCTCCTCATCTTTGAGAGAGAGCACGCCAAACACCACATCATTGAAGAGCTGCACCAGAGTCTCAAGGTCTCCCTTGGAGAGCTTCAATTGACCAGCCTTAGCCGAATTGATGATGCGGACCGCATCTGAAATCTTTGCAAGAGCAATAGGAGTATTGAGGTCATCGCAAAGCGCATCATAGACAGACTCAAAGATAGCTTTGATCTCAGCATTGTCAGCCGGGCAAGTGTCAGGAGCTACAGCAATCTGCTGCTCACCATAGGCATAGGAAGGAGCTTTTACTCCGGCCATCGCATAGAGGTCCTTTGCTGCCTGCATCAATCTCTTCAAACCCTTCTCTGCTGCACCCAAAGCCTCATTTGAGAAATCAAGGGTGCTGCGGTAGTGAGCCTGAAGGATAAAGAATCTCACTGTCATAGGAGAATATGCCTGAGTGAGCTTAGGATGCGATCCTGAGAAAAGTTCTGGAAGGGTGATGAAGTTGCCGTAGGATTTACCCATCTTCTTGCCCTCAATGGTGATCATATTGTTGTGCACCCAATAGTTGACGCCCTGAGTGCCACGCGAGGCCTGATTCTGAGCAATCTCGCACTCGTGATGAGGGAACATAAGATCCATACCGCCGCCGTGGATATCAAACTCGTGACCAAGATACTTCTCTCCCATAACAGAGCACTCCATATGCCAGCCTGGGAAGCCTTCGCCCCAAGGCGAATTCCATCTCATAATATGCTGAGGCTCAGCCTTTTTCCAAAGAGCAAAGTCATACGGTGCGCGCTTGTCGCTCTGACCGTCCAAGTTGCGGGTTCCCTCGAGAGTATCATCAAGATTACGGCCTGAAAGAATGCCATAATGATGATCCTGATTATACTTGGCAACATCAAAATATACGCTGCCGTTGCTCTCGTAGGCATAGCCTGCAGCCAGGATCTTCTGCACAGCTTCTATCTGCTCAAGGATGTGACCTGAAGCGCGAGGCTCAATTGATGGTGGAGCCACATTGAGCTGACGCATAGCTTCGTGGTAACGCAGAGTATATGTCTGCACCACCTCCATAGGCTCAAGGCTCTCAAGTCTTGCCTTCTTGCTGATCTTATCCTCTCCCTCATCTGCATCGTGCTCAAGATGTCCTACATCGGTAATATTGCGGACATACCTCACCTTGTAGCCAAGGTGTTGAAGGAATTTGCTTAGCACATCATAAGTAACTCCCGGACGGGCGTGACCGAGGTGAGCTTCTCCGTAGACTGTAGGTCCGCAGACATACATTCCGACTCTACCTGGATTGATTGACTTGAAAAGTTCCTTCTTGTGAGTGAGGGTATTGGTAAGTTTAAGCTGTTTCATAAATTCTTTATGCTGAATAAAACACGAATATACTAATTTTTCTTATTAATTTAGTGCACAATTTTAGCAAGCGCGAGATATGAAATTTATCAGTTGGAACGTCAACGGCCTCAGAGCCGTAGCAGGCAAAGGTTTTGCTCAGATATTCTCAGACCTTGATGCAGATTTTTTCTGCCTCCAGGAGACAAAACTACAGGCAGGTCAGATCGACCTGGAGTTTCTGGGATACGAGTCATATTGGAACTATGCAGAGAAAAAAGGCTACTCCGGCACTTGCATATACACCAAGCACACCCCTCTTAGCGTCAGCTATGGCATCGGCATAGAAGAGCACGACAAGGAAGGAAGAGTAGTGTGTCTGGAAATGGAGAAATTCTATCTCGTGTGCGTGTATACCCCTAATTCTCAAGACGGCCTCAAACGCCTTGACTACAGAATGAGCTGGGAAGATGCCTTCAGGGCCTACCTAAGCAATCTCGCAAGCAAAAAAGGCGTCATCGTGTGCGGAGACCTCAACGTCGCTCACAATGAGATTGACCTCAAGAATCCATCTACCAACCACTTCAGCGCAGGATTCAGCGACGAAGAGAGAGGCAAGATGACAGAACTGCTCTCTAGCGGTTTCTGTGACAGTTGGCGAGAGCAGCACCCGGAAGAAGCCAAGTACTCCTGGTGGTCATATAGAATGAAAGCCCGAGAGAGGAACGTCGGCTGGAGAATCGACTATTTCCTTGTCTCGGACTCACTTAAATCTCAAATCGTGAGCACTGAAATCCATAACGAGATTTTCGGCTCAGATCACTGCCCTGTCGAGTTGATTCTGGAAGCTTAGGCTTTCTTATCGCCCTTTTTACTGAGCAGCTCCAATCCCACAACAAGAGCGATTCCTACTACACAGCAGATAATTGCACCTGGAATCTGAAGGTCGAGCTCCAGCGCAGGCGCTCCTGTGCGGAGAAGCTGTGCATCTGCGATTGCAAGCTTGTCAGACCAAGGCCAGACTCTGATCAACGAGCCAAGCACAAATCCAAGAAGCACAAGCAATGTCTGCTTCTCCCAGCGGCCTAGCAGCCAATGCAGAAGCTTCGCAAATGCAAGGATACCCACCAGACAGCCGGCACCAAAAACAAGAAGGATAGGCAGATCAAAGTCTGAAATCGCATTCATAATGTAGTCATACTTGCCGAAGATCAGCAAAACGAAACTTCCAGAAACGCCCGGAAGAATCATTGTGCAGATTGCCACAGCACCGCAGACAAAAATGAACCACAGATCGTTGGTAGTCTGAGTAGGAGAAAGGGTGCAGACTGCAACTCCTATAATCGCTCCGAGTATCACAAAGAGCACTTCCTTGACTCCCCAACCCTTGATGTCACGGAACATCACGATAGAAGAAGCGATAATCAGACCGAAGAAAAAGGCCCAAGTCAAGATCGGGTAGTAGCTAAGGACATAGGTCATCACCTTGGCAAGAGAGAACACGCTCGCAAGTACACCTACAGCAAGAGCCACAAGAAAACTACCATTGATCTTCTGCCAGAAATCTTTAAACTGACCTTTAAACAAAGACTTCCACAAACTGATATCTGTGAGTGCACTGATTGCGTCTACAATTTCAGAATAAATACCGGTAAGCAGAGCAATAGTGCCACCACTCACTCCCGGAACCACGTTGGCTGCTCCCATACCAAAACCCTTGAGAGCGACAGGGATAAACTGATTTTTCATATTATTTTATTCAAATACTCTTTAATGGCTGAAAATCTCGCTGATTGTGATGCCTCTACACCTTCCGGAGCACTCACAAGCAGGTCAAATGACTCTCCCTTAAACTGACAGCATCCCACTTTAAAAGATGCGGGACTACAGAGAGCCTCAAACCTTGACGCAAAATTCTCCGGATCTGTCACAAGAGAGATATAAAGGTCTTCTTGTCTTGTGCCATTAAAAAGCCTAAATTTTTTACGTAAATAGCCGGCATAATTGAGCTGTTCTTTAGTAGGACAGAGCACCTCAACCGGGATAGATTTATAATCAAAGAATTGCTTGACAGAACGAGAAACCGAAGATGCATCATCTGCAGCAGAATCCACAAGTACGACTGCAGACCTTACCTTAGACAAAGGAAGAATCGCACGCGGGTTGGTGCTCTTCCACTTTCTAAGTGCAAGGATTCGAGATAAATACTTAATCGGTCCTATCATAAATTTATTGTCCTAAAAGGTTACGCACCTGAGATTTTGCTTCTTTCCATCTAGGGATATCCATCTTGGTGCCAATCACCTCAACCACCTTTGCTGCAATGATAGATCCCACGTGGCCGCATTTGTCAAGAGACAGGCCAAGACTGTGAGCATAAAGGAAACCGGCAGCATAGGTATCGCCTGCACCTGTCGCATCGACCGGATCGGCAGGATATGAAGGAATCTCATATACCTCATCTCCGGATTTTATCAAGCTTCCATCCTTGCCCACCTTGACAATCGCCACTTTGCATAATTTTGAGATTTCCTCTAGTGCCTGACGAGGATCAGAAAGCTTTGTAAATGCCTTTGCTTCAGTCTCGTTGGCAAAGACTATATCCACATATTTCTCCACAAGGTCATGCAGGAATGCTAGATTGCTCTCTACGACATTATATGAGGCCATATCGATTGATATAATACATCCTGCCTCGTGAGCTATCTCGACAGCGCGGCGGATGAGTGCCTGATTCTGAACAAGGTAGCCCTCAATATGGAAATAATCATAACCCTTGAACCACTCAGGATCAAGATCCTCAGGGCACAGGTCAAGAGCAGCACCGAGATATACGGCAAATGTTCTTTCTGCATTACCTCCACTGACAAAGACCATAGATCTTCCACTTGACTTGTCGCTCTTCAGAAGACGTGTCTTGACTCCCACCTGCTCCTGATCACTCTCAAAGAGCATTCCGAGCTCATCATCTCCGACTTTTCCAATAAAGGCGGATTGCATGCCGAGGATTGAGGTACAACGAATAGTGTTGGCAGCAGAACCACCAGCCACATATTTTACTCCCAATGGTTTGAGCGCGGCCCAGATTTTGTCTCCGGTAGCCATATCTACGTGTTGCATACTACCCTTTGGAAGGTGGTATTTCTGAAGGAAAGAATCATCTGGCAATACAGCCAGAATATCTGTCAGCGCGTTGCCGATACCAAGTATTGATTTCATATCCTACAAAATTAATATAAATTTGTAACTTCGTGCACTGAATGAAAAACAAAATCAAATATATCGCATCCCTCATTTTGGCAGCCGCGCTTGTCTGGCTCGCGTTTCGTACCGTAGAGTGGGATAGCTTCTTCAATGGTCTGAAAGAAACACGTTGGAGCTATGTTTTTCTATTTTTCATAGCATCAATCCTTGCACTTGTATTCAGACAAGAGCGATGGAAAATGATCATTTCTCCACACAACCCGGATATTAGAAGAATCGAGACCTGGGACAGCACCAATGTAGGAAACATCGTCAATATAGTTCTGCCGGGAGCCGGCGAATTTGTACGTTGCGGCTATATTAGCTCGAGCAGGCTCAAATATGACAAGGCGCTGGGCACTATCGTGTGCGAAAGAGCATTTGACGTAGTGGCAATTCTGCTGTTGCTGGCTCTGTCTTTCATCCTCAACTGGGGGCGTTTCGGCGACTTTTTCATTGAAAGAATCTGGCATCCTCTTTCTGAGAAACTAAACTTTTCTCTGTGGTGGGTTGTAATCGCAGCACTACTAATCTGCGCAGGAGCTGTCTGGGCCATCTATCATTTCCGCGACAGAAATAGGTTCTGCGGAAAAATTGTTTCCGCTATCAAGGGCATATTCGCAGGCATATTAGGCATTACGCAGATAAGGCACAAGGGGCTTTTCCTCTTGCACACTTGCTGCATCTGGCTGATGTATGTGCTGATGAGTTATTTTATGTTCAAGGCAGTGCCTTCGCTGGCACATCTGAGCCTCGCTGATGCAATGTTTGTATCCGCAATCGGCAATATCGCTTCAATCATTCCTGTGCCAGGCGGCATCGGAGCATATCATTACCTTGCAGCTCTCTGTCTGCAGAGCGTTTATGGCATCAGTTGGGATACCGGAATCCTCTTTGCAACACTCAACCACGAGCTGCACGCGATTCTAGTAGTGGTGCTAGGCGCCATCTCCTATAGCGCTATCACATTGAGACGCAAGAAATTAAAAGATTAGAAACAAATATGAAATTACTTTTTGCTACCGGAAATAAAGGCAAACTGCGCGAGGCAGGAGGCATCTTGGGTGAGAATATTGAAATCGTTTCTCCTGCCGAGCTGGGCATCAGCGGCGACGTGGAGGAGACCGGGACTACCCTGCTGGAGAATTCGCGCCTCAAGGCGCAGACTCTTTATGCTGCGAGCGGACTTGATTGCTTTGCCGACGACACCGGACTGGAGGTTGATGCGCTTGGCGGAGAGCCCGGCGTGTACTCTGCCCGCTATGCAGGAGACGGACACGACAATCAGGCGAATATGGACAAACTGCTGCGCAATCTTGATGCGCTAGGTCCGGACATTCCGCGCACTGCCCGCTTCCGCACCGTGGTAACCCTGATTCTTGACGGCAAGGAGTACATATTCAACGGGACACTGGAGGGAAAAATAGCCCATGAGAAAGCAGGTTGCGGCGGATTTGGCTACGACCCTGTCTTCATTTCAGAGGCCTACCCCGGCCTGACACTAGCCGAGATCTCTGATGAAAAGAAAAACGCCATCTCTCATAGAGGAATGGCGCTTAGAAATATGGCTACTTTTCTTTCCAAATATAAATCTTGTCCCCTCGACGAAGACGACCGCCAGGACAAATAGACGGATCGATGGCCACAGAACAGCGTTCTCCCTTGCGGGCTGTCTGGGTAGTCTGAAGATTAACTCTCATATCCTCGACTGTAAACTCCACTACTCCGGTTGTGGATCCTATAGCCATTGCCCTGTCGCCCTGATTGAGCTCCATCGACTCAACTGTGATTTCTGCGACACCGATACGGTCAAACCAATTGCTCACCTTACCGCAGTACACCTTGCGGAGTGTGGCCTGTGAGCCGTATACGTCACTCCACTGACCCAGATAGGCTCCCTGATAGTATCCATCCCAGAATCCTCTATTGAAGACCTCTGCGAGCTCGGTTTTGAGCGCTGCCGCAAGTTCAGGAGTATATGTCCCCTCACACACGGCATCCGCAGCACGACGATAGCAAGATGTTGCTCTCTTGACATATTCTGCAGATCTTGCACGACCTTCAATCTTGAAGACCTTGACACCGCTCTCAATGATTCTGTCCATAAAATCTATAGTACAGAGATCCTTCGGAGACATTATATACTTGTTATCTATCTCAAGTTTATTGCCTGTTTCAAGATCGGTCACCTCATAACCACGACGGCAGATCTGGTAGCAGGCACCGCGATTGGCTGAAGCGCCATAACTATGCAGCGAGAGGTAGCACTTGCCGCTGATGGCCATACAGAGTGCGCCGTGGGCAAACATTTCAATCCTCACGAGTTCTCCGGAAGGGCCGCAGATCTGATCGCGAATGATGGTCTCGTGGATGCTTTTTACCTGATCCAGGTTGAGCTCACGTGCAAGTACGACAACATCGGCAAACTGGGCATAAAATCTCAGCGCCTCGGCGTTGGAAATGGAAAGCTGGGTAGAGATGTGCACCTCCAACCCGATCTGACGACAATACATTATTGCTGCCATATCAGAAGCGATGATAGCATCCACCCCTGCGGCCTTGGCGGCGTCAAGAGCACTGCGCATCGCATCCATATCCTCCTCATATAGCACGATATTAAGGGTCAGGTAACTCTTTACTCCTGCCTCTCGACAGATTCTAACGACTTCACTCAGGTCCTCCGGAGCAAAGTTTCCTGCCGAATGGCTACGCATATTCAGGTGGCCCACACCAAAATATACTGAATTGGCACCACCCTGAATCGCCGCCTGCAAGCACTCAAAATTGCCGGCCGGCGCCATTATTTCCAATTGCGATTTTAATAAATTGTCCATAGGTCGCAAAGTTAGCAATTATTAACTACCTTTGTGTGATTTAACCTTAGTTTTATGATTACAGAGAGCCAAATCAACGAAACACTTAAAAGCATCTTCAGCGAGATTCAGTTTCCTTCAGAGCCAAACGGCCTTTATGAGCCACTCAGATATATGATCCAGATCGGAGGTAAGAGAGTGCGTCCGGGCCTTTGTCTGACCAGCTATTCACTTTTCCAGGATAGTTTCAATGAAGGAATCACATCTCCAGCCACCGCACTTGAGGTATTCCACTCATTTACCTTGATGCACGATGACATCATGGATAGATCTCCTCTCAGACGAGGCGTGGATACCGTGTGGAAGAAATGGGATGAAAACACAGCAATCCTTTCAGGAGACGTGATGCTCATTGATGCTTATAAGCGCATCGCAAAGGCTCCGGCTTGTGTGCTGGACAAGGTAACACAGAGCTTCTCAAAAATGGGAGCAGAAGTGTGTGAAGGACAGCAATATGATATGGAGTTTGAGAGCCAGGACTATGTAACCATGGAGCAGTACCTCCAGATGATTGGGCTCAAGACTGCTGTACTCATTGCCTGCTCAGCAAAGATCGGTGCAATTATCGGCGGAGCTAGCGAGAGCCAGTGTCAGGCCCTCTATGACTATGGTTATCAGCTCGGTCTTGCATTCCAGGTAGCAGATGATTATCTTGATGCCTTCGGTGATGAAAAAGTATTTGGCAAGCCGATCGGCGGCGACATCCTCAACTGCAAGAAGAGCTGGCTGACAGTACGTGCTCTTGAGAAGATTGACAACAAGGAGAGATTCCTTGAGGCATTTAATTCTCAGGCAGAAACTCCAGAGCAGAAAGCAGAGAAGATCAAGAAGGTTAAGGATATGTACATTGAGCTTGGCATTGATGCAGATGCCAAGAAAGAGATAGAAATGTTTACAGAGAAATCATTGGAGGCTGCCGCCAATGCGGGCTTCAATGAAGAGCAGATAGAAGTGCTCAGAAAGTTTACTGTAAAACTCGTAGGAAGAGCTAAATAATGACAGGAGAAGCAACAGTAGTAAAAAATGCCGGCAGTCACTTCCTGCTGAGCGAGCTCCCTGAGTGGTCATTGTTTCCTGCAGTATTAAGAGGCAAAGTGCGTCTCAAGGGGAGTTCATCCACCAACCCTGTCGCAGTCGGGGACAGGGTGCGCTATAGTTGCGAAGAAAATCCTACAGAAGAAAATCCAGCGGTCATTACGGAAGTTCTTCCAAGAAGCAATTACCTCATCCGCCGCTCTACCAACCTCTCCCGTCAGAGTCACGTCATTGCTGCAAACCTCGATCAGGTCATCATTGCAGTAAGCCTATACTTCCCCGAGATAAAACTGCCATTCCTTGACAGAGTTCTGGTCACTTGCGGAGTCTACGGCATCAAGGCTGTCATCGCTCTCAACAAGGTAGATATGTATAGAAGCGAGGTTCCGGAAGAAGTTGAGCGCTTTAAAGAAATCTATCAAGGAGCCGGATATCGGGTCATTGAAACCTCTGCCCGTACAGGCGAAGGTGTAAATGAGTTAAAAAGGGTCTGCCAGAGCGGCCTGAGCCTTTTCTGTGGCGAATCAGGAGTCGGCAAGTCCAGCCTGATCAAGGCTATCGACCCAAGCCTCAACCCTAAGATTGGCAGAATCTCTGACGTACATCTACAAGGAAAACACACCACGTCTTTATATGAAATGTATCGTCTGAGCGATGGAGGATATCTGATTGATGCTCCCGGACTCAGAGGCTTCGGCCTGGTAGACCTCGACAAAGAGGAGATTTCCAAATATTTCCCGGAAATGCTGAAGTTTGCAGACGATTGCTATTTTACTCCTTGTACCCACACTCACGAGCCTCATTGCGCAATCAAAGAAGCGGTAGACCGAGGAGATATCAGCGCCGAGAGATATAATTCCTACCTCGGCATGCTTGAAGAAGACAAGAAATTCCGATGAGAAAGAACCTGAACAAAGAGATACTAAGACTCGCTATCCCAAGTATATTTGCAAATATGACCGTTCCCCTTGTGGGTATGGTCGACACCGCTCTGGCCGGACATCTAGGCACTCATAGCGCAAGCTATATCGGAGCGATTTCCGTGGGATCAATGTTTTTCTCTTTGTTGTACTGGAGCTTTTCCTTCTTGCGCACCGGCACCAGCGGCCTCACAGCACAGGCTTTTGGTCGAGAGGACATGCAGGATTGCGGATTGCATCTCTACAGGGGACTTAGCCTTTCTCTGATTATTGCTGCCGTTATGCTCTTGCTGCAGACTCCGTTCCTGAAGTTTGCCGTATTGATCACAGATGGTTCAGAAGCAGTAGAAAGCCTCGCACAGCAGTATTTCTACATTCGCGTGTGGGCAGCGCCCGCAACGCTGAGCTTGATGACCTTCCGCGGCTGGTTCGTCGGCATGCAGCAGACGATGGATTCAATGTGGACCGACCTGATTATCAACATAGTAAATATAGGCGCCAGCATTTTGCTAACCTTCGGCATAGGCTCTTGGGAAGGAATAGGTTTTGATGGCATCGCCCTCGGCACTGTCATTGCCCAATACTGCGGATTGGCATATTGCTGCCTTTGCCTTGCTTTCAAATACAGGAAGCGTCTTAACGGCATATCCGTCAGCAAGGAGCAGATATTTGGTCAGATAAGCGATTATTTCAAGATGAATCTGAACCTGCTGGTGAGGTCATTTTTCTTTATCATGATCTACATCGGCTATACTATGCTGAGTGCCAAGTTTGGGGATGTCATGCTCTCTTGCGGGGCAATTATGATGCAGCTGCTGATGCTTTTCAGCTACTTTACAGATGGATTTGCCTACGCAGGAGAGGCTTTGAGCGGACGATTCATCGGGGCTCGCGACAAAGAAAGCTTCCTTGCAAGTGTCAAGGGCGTATTTATCTGGAGTCTCAGCATCACAGGGCTGTTTATGATTTTCTATGTACTTGCCGATGAGCCGCTTCTCCGAATGATGACTTCAGATGCCGAGGTACTGGAAGCCTGCAACAATTTCCTACCTTGGCTTGTGCTCATGCCGCCACTAGGATGCATCGCATTTACCTGGGACGGAATTTTCCTGGGCGGCACCGATGCAAAAAGCCTCCGCAACTCGATGGGCGGCGCAACTATTGCTTTCTTTGCAATCTGGTATATAGGAAAATGGCTGCTACACCCTGTAGGTACAACAGCCATTCATCTACTTCTGGCGGCATATTTTGCCCACCTTATTTTCCGCTCTATCTACTTGAGCATCAAGTGGAAGAGCTTGCTCGCAAAGTTCTAGGACTCAACCAATTGATAATCCAGCAGACGCTGATCAAGGTTTGCGTTGCTCACCTTTATGCGCACCTTATCGCCAAGGCGGTATACTTTCTTTGTACGTTTACCTACCAGGCAATAGTGAGCCTCATCATATTCAAAGAAGTCTGACTTGATCTCACGCAAAGCAACCATGCCTTCAATCTTAGTCGGCTCGATTTCTACATACATACCCCACTCTGTAACGCCGGAGACGCTACCTTCAAACTCCTGTCCGACCTTATCCTGCATAAACTCCACCAATTTATACTTGGTAGATGTGCGTTCTGCATCAGCAGCTACAATCTCGCGAGCTGAAGCATATTGGCACTCTTTCTCATAATAGTCCTGTTTCTGACTTGCCACACCATCAAGGTACATAGCAAGCAGACGATGAACCATCAGATCCGGATAACGGCGGATCGGAGAGGTGAAATGTGTATAGAACTTAAAGGCAAGGCCATAGTGGCCAATATTTTCTGTGCCGTAGCATGCTTTTGCCATCGCTCTGAGCGCGAGGTTCTCGAGAGCCTGCGCCTCTGGCTTGCCCTTGGCAGAATCCAGCAATGAGGACAATGCAAATGCAGCATCCCTACCACCTAGCGGGCCATCCTGCTCAAATTTGTAGCCGAAGCCCTTGGCAAATGTGCGCAATCCTTCCAGCTTGAGCTCGTTTGGCTCTCCGTGGATACGATAGACAAAAGTCTTTGCATTTTTCTGAGCCACGCCGTTCATCTTGCCACTTGTAGCAACCCATTCGGCTACAGTGCGGTTGGCAAGAAGCATAAACTCTTCGATGAGCCAGTTGGCCTCCTTTGAGATCTTCTCATAGACATCGATTGGCTTGCCCTGCTCATCAACAATCACCTTCATCTCCGGACGATTGAAGTCTATAGCGCCCTTCTTGCGACCCTCGGCCTTCATGATCAGCGCGAGCTTATTGAGCGTCACAACTGCATTTGCCAGAAAATCCGATTCCGGAACACTCTCAGCCTCAATTATTGCCTGAGCCTGATCATAATCCAGACGGTTATTTGAGCGAATTACAGCACGTCCTATCCATCTAGACTTGATCTCCGCCTTAGGGGTCATCTCAAAGACAGTAGAGAATACAAGTTTATCCTCATCCGGACGCAGAGAGCAGAGCTTGTTACAGAGCTTCTCAGGAAGCATCGGCACAGTGCGGTCTACAAGGTAAACCGAAGTGCCACGATCTCTTGCCTCTTTGTCTACAAGGCTGCCTGGGGTGACATAATATGAAACATCTGCAATGTGCACACCGACCTCATAGTTTCCGTTTTTCAGTGGCTTAAAGGAAATTGCATCATCAAAATCCTTTGCATCTGCAGGGTCAATAGTAAAGGTAAAGGTATCGCGGAAGTCCTTACGTCCTTTTAATTGGTCAGGACCGATCTCATCAGAGATTGCATCTGCTGCATTTTCAACCTCCTGAGTAAAACGATAAGGCAGATTGAATTCTGCGAGAATCGCATGCATCTCAGTATCATTCTGACCAGGCTGGCCAAGCACGTCCACAATCTCTCCGCGAGGAGCGAGAGCACTACGCTTCCACTCAGTAACCACGGCTGAGACCTTCATCCCCTTTTCTGCTCCCATCGCCTGTGCCTGCGCAAGATCGACCTCTATGTCATAAGGCATAGATCTGTTCTGCATCAGAACCCAGGCCTGAGCACCTATAGTATGGAAGATGCCGACAAACTGCTTGCCTGAGCGTTCGATGATTTCCACCACTTCGCCCTCTCTGCGTTTGTCATTTGTTTTCTCTCTGGTCACCGCAACCCTGACGATATCTCCATCGAGAGCATGTCGGGTTTTGGAGGCCTTAACAAAAACATCGTCCTCCTGACCTTCGATTATAACGAATATAAAACCCTCTCGGGTCATCTGCACCTTGCCGACAAACTGAGGAAACACCCTTCTGGATGATTTCTTCTTGCGAGGTTGCTGATGACCCGAACGAGACTTATTTATCTTACGTTTCATTTTAGAAACGGTAGCGGATGCCCAATGCTATACCTTCCCAACCAAAATGAGTGGTAGTGATATAGAAGGCTGGTCTCCAATCAAGAGAGATATTGATTGGGACTGATGGAATCTGGTATTCTGCACCAATCTGGCCAGCTACAGCGATACCAAGAGCGAGGGCGTCCTCACCGTTGAGCACTGTGAGCTGTGCACCAGGGCCTGCATAGAAATTGACAGGACCTGCCTGACCGATGTTGAAATCATAGATACCAGAGATAGAGAAACCATATCCACCGAGGAAGCCAAGGTCAAACTCCGCAAAGTTATTTCCAACATTGTGCTGGTATGAGATTTCTCCACCATAACCAATGCGGGCACCGATTGCACGTGACTGTGCTGAAGCGGCAACTGCAAATCCAAGAGCTGCAAGAGCGATAATAATAATCTTCTTCATAATAATTACGGTTTTTTCGTGTTAAAGATACAAAAAAACTAAACAATACCAGAGAACCCAAGGAATGCCATCGCCATAATACCGGCTGTTATAAGAGCGATTGGCAAGCCCTTGAACGGCTTTGGTACATCGTTCATGCTAAGATGCTCTCTGATTCCGGCAAAGAGGCACATAGCCAAGCCATAGCCAAGAGCAGTAGCAAGAGCGTAGACAGTAGCCTCACCAAGGTTGAGCATATGAGCCTCACCTCCGAAGCTAAACTCCTTGCTCACCACATTGATAGCTACACCAAGCACGGCGCAGTTGGTAGTGATGAGAGGAAGGAAGATTCCGAGTGCCTGATAAAGAGACGGGCTGATCTTCTTGAGTACAATCTCCACCATCTGCACAAGGGCAGCAATCACGAGGATAAATGAGATTGTCTGAAGGAATGTCAGGCCAAATGGCACAAGTACATACTGATTGATCAAGTAGGTAACAACAGTTGCGAGTGTAATCACGAAGCACACTGCTCCGGACATACCTACTGCTGTGTTAAGCTTGTTGGAAACTCCAAGGAACGGACATATACCAAGGAATTGAGAAAGCAGGATATTATTTACAAATATCGCTGAAATGATAATGAGTATATATTCCATAGAGCCTTACTTTTTAGCAACAAACTTATTGAAAAGGACCATAAGGTAACCCAATGCGATAAACGCACCAGGGGCCATCACAAAGGCAAGGATACCATCACCCTCGATGAACTTCAAGCCGAATATTGAACCGCTACCGAGAATCTCGCGCACAAGACCGATAACTGTGAGTGCAAGAGTAAAACCAAGACCGATGCCGATACCATCAAGGGCAGAATCACCCATAGTGTTTTTGTTGGCAAAAGCCTCCGCTCTTCCAAGCACGATACAGTTTACAACGATAAGCGGGATGAAGAGGCCGAGAGTCTCATATACAGATGGGAGGTATGCCTGCATGAGCAACTGAAGCACAGTCACAAAGGTAGCAATCACCACAATGTATACCGGGATTCTGACCTTATCCGGTACTCTCGGTGCGATGAGAGAAATCACAATATTACTGAGGATGAGGACAAATGTTGTAGCAAGTCCCATCATCAGACCGTTCATAGCAGAGGTGGTTGTAGCGAGTGTCGGACACATACCGAGCACCAACACAAACACCGGATTTTCCTTTACAAGGCCTTTAGTAATCAAAGAAAACTTACTCATTGTCTGATCCTCCCTCATTTGCAGTTATCTCCTTAACGACAGCCAACGCATTTGCGATGGCAAGAGTATAAGCACGTGAAGTGATTGTTGAAGCTGTGATAGCATCTACATCACCACCATCCTTCTTCACAGCAAGAACTTTTACAGCAGGATCCCATCCACGGAACTGAGCTGCAAAGCCTTCTTCAGTACATTTAGCACCCAAGCCCGGAGTCTCGCTTTGTGCAAGAACCGCAGTATTGTGCACATTTCCATTGAGATCCACGCCCACCATCACGCTGAGAGTGCCGCTGAATCCAGTAACATTGGATACAATAGCATAACCGGCGCCTTCTGCCTTATAATAGTCATAATTGACGCCTGCATACTCGATGCTTCCTTTCACTGCGTCTCCACTGAACTCTGGAAGTACCTGAGCAATAGAAGCATTCGTTTTTGCTACCTGTGCCTGAGCTATCGGCTCAAGAGTCACGGCATTGGCCACTGCAAGTACTGCCGAACAAGCCAAGCAGACAGCACTAAGGCAGACAACCATATTTAAAAGTGTAGATTTAGCTGCCATAATTACTTCCTCCCGTACTTTTTCTGATGGAACCAAATATTAAGAAGCGGAACTACACAGTTCATGATGAGGATAGCAAACGACATACCCTCAGGATATGAACCGAAGTAGCGGATCATCATTACAATCACACCGATACCGACACCATAGATGATACCGCCGAGAGTACTCATCGGTGATGTCACATAGTCTGTCGCCATGAAACAAGCGCCAAGTACCATACCACCGGTAAAGATATTGAATACCGGACCGGTGTAGATATCAGGATTGATGAGACTGAAGATACCTGAGATGAGAATCACTGTAGCAAAAATGCTGACAGGAATCCAGGCCTTTACAACCTTGCGGACGAGAAGGTAAACAAATCCCAAAAGAAGAGCGATGCTTGAAAGCTCTCCCAGAGAGGCACCCATATCCTGAAGGAAAGTAACGGAAGTCAGGTTGTTGGCTGCCAAGTATTCAGGAATAGTTGAACCACTGCCTATCGCCTCCTTGATGACACCAAGCGGAGTAGCTCCGGAAACAGCATCCGGACGGCTGATAAAGCCCTGTGTAGCAGTCCAATTGGTCATATAAGAAGGGAAAGATATGAGCAAGAACACACGAGCGGTAATTGCAGGGTTGAAGATATTCTGACCCAATCCGCCAAAGCTCATCTTAGCCACTCCGATAGCAACAATAGCACCGATGAGGATAATCCACCAAGGTGTAGTTGCTGGAAGATTCATAGCAAGAAGAAGACCTGTAACAACTGCTGAAAGATCACCGACAGTTGAAGGTTTCTTCATCAAATATTTTGTGATGACCCACTCCACGAGCACACAAGAAACGATGCTGAGCGCAAATACCAACAGCGCTGCCCATCCGTAGAAAAGAACAGACACGATGCTTGCCGGCACGAGAGCAATAATCACGTCCCTCATCAGTGAGGTCGTGGATACGTTTGCGTGAAGGTGCGGAGATGGAGATACTAATAACGATTTACCCATATCATAAATTATTTAGCAGCTTCAGCCGCAGCCTTAGCAGCCGCAGCGCGAGCGCGAATAACACCTAAAACCTGACCCTTAGCGATGCGAATATTGTCGAGAAGCGGAATATTTGCAGGGCAGCTATAGAGACAGCAACCACATTCGATACAATCCTGAACGGCATTCTGCTCGAGGCCCTCAAGATCTGCTGCCTTATGGAGACGATTAAGAAGGAACGGCTCAAGGCCCATCGGACAAGCATCAGAACATCTGCCACAGCGGATACAAGCGCTTTCAGCCTTGCGCTTTGTAGCAGCCTCGCTCAGATAGAGCACTGAAGATGAACCCTTCACTGTAGTAGCGTCAATATTGCTGATCGCCTTACCCATCATAGGACCACCGCTGATGAGCTTTGCTGCTTCTTCAGGGATACCGCCAGCCTGCTCAATGATAAATGAGAGCGGAGTACCGATACGGAAAAGATAGTTGTGGTTCTTCTCCACTGGCAAGCAGTCACCTGTGATAGTCATAGTATTGGTAACCAATGGCTTATTCTTCTGCACAGCCTCATACACGGCGAGTGATGTAGCAACATTCTGCACCACAGCACCTGCATCGATTGGAAGACAGCCGGAAGCTACCTCACGCTTGAGAACAGCGTTGATGAGCTGCTTCTCACCGCCCTGAGGATAGCGCTTCTTAAGCACAGCTACTGTCATATTGGCGTAGCCAAGTTCTGCAATTGCCTTGCGGATGAGCTCGATAGCAAGAGGCTTGTTTTCCTCGATACCGATCACACAACGGCAGCCGAGCACTTTCTGCATAATGGCAGCACCGATAACGATCTCCTTTGGACGCTCAACCATAATGCGGTAGTCGCTTGTGAGGAATGGCTCACACTCTGCACCATTAAGGATGAGGCACTCAGCAACCTTACCAGGAGCCGGATTAAGCTTCACGTGAGTTGGGAACGTTGCACCACCAAGACCCACAACACCACATGACTTGATCTTCTCCAGTATAAGAGCCTTATCTTCAGGAATCTCTGTTATGAGAGTATCTGTTGTATCGATACCTTCCGCCCACTCGTCACCATCAACAGTGATTTCAATATGAGGAACCATATTTCCTGCGAGGTCCTTGCGAGGCGCGATAGCCTTTACTACACCCGAAACAGGAGAGTGTACAAAAGCAGAAATAAATCCACCTGGCTCTGCGATTACCTGACCCACCTTCACAGCGTCACCGGCAGCTACTATAGGCTTAGCCGGAGCACCAAGATGCTGAGCCATCGACACATAGACAGTCGAAGGAAGAGGAAGAGCCTCAATCTTGCAATCACAAGATATCTTATTGTCGTGAGGATGAATACCTCCGATAGAAAAAGTCAGTTTACTCATTGTTTGCCTCCTTTTTTACTTCTGTCTCCGCTGGTTTAGTAGCCGGAGCCTCTGGCTTTGCTACCGGAGCTGCAGGCGCAGCTGGCTTAGCAGCCGGCTTCGGAGGAAGAACAGGGAAATTAACTGCGTGAATTGCTCCTGTAGGACACTCTGCCACACATTTCTTGCACAACTTACACTTTGTGAAGTCGATGTAGGCGAGATTGTTCTCCACGGTAATTGCGCCGTGAGGGCAAACCTTTGCACACTTTGAACAACCGATACAAGCGTTAGAACAAGCCTTGCGTGCAACTGCGCCCTTGTCCTTGTTGATACAAGAAACAAAGATTCGCATCGAGCGAGGACCCTTGTTGCGGAGTTCAATCACATTCTTAGGACAAGCCTTGACACAAGCACCACAAGCAGTACACTTGCTATCATCAACAACTGGAAGTCCTGTGAGTGGATTCATTGCAATAGCGCCGAACTGGCAAGCCGCAACACAATCACCACAGCCAAGACAGCCAAATGAACAACCGGTGTCACCACTGTAAAGGCTCGCCTTGACGCGACAAGATTGTACGCCGTCATAGGTGTTAATACGAGGACGGGCTTCACAAGTACCGTTGCATCTCACTACTGCAACCTGTGGAGCCTTCTCCTTAATTTCAAGGCCGAGGATGGAAGCGATGTTCTTCATCACATCATTGCCACCCACAGGACAGAACTGTTTGTCGAGATTTTCTGCTTTTACAGCAGCGTCGGCAAACGCTCTACATCCTGCAAAACCACAACCGCCACAATTTGCGCCAGGAAGGGCTTTTTCAACCTCATCAATGCGTGGATCTTCCTCAACTCTGAACTTCTTTGCCACCCAGTAAAGCACCAAGGCGAGAAGAAGACCAAGAGCTGTGAGAGTCACGATGGTCAGGATAATAGTTTTTGTCATCAGTATTTTAAATTAAATATATATTCGTTTTTGAGCTTGCCTCTGAAGAGCCAGATTATGAAGTAATATACAGCTATACAAGCAATTGCAATCAATCCGGACATCAGCTCCCCAGCTCCAAGTTCCAGCGAGAGAAGCAAGGCAAGCACCATGATCATCAATGGAGCTGCATAGGCAATCCATACAGCTTTGTGGCCCATTGAGGCCTTGAGTGTCACTTCTACTTCCTGCCCTACAGAAAGATTATCCCACCCTCTGGTAGTCACCTCAACAATTTTTGTCTTGCTGTCACCCAAAGAGCACAATCCCTTTGCATGGCAGGAACTACATGCCGATTCTGAGATTATCTCCACTCTTGTTACCTCGGGAGTAATCTCAATGACACGACCACGATGTGATATCTCTGCTTTTTTCTTAGAACTCATCACTATTCATTGCTGACTCCATCGGCATAGACGCTGCCCTGATATCAAGGGTATCGTTGCTTTCCATAAACTTAATCTGGTCACCCTTGAAGATCATCTCGATCTCGGCAGTTTGTCCATTACGATGCTTCGCTATAATGATAAAAGTCTTTTCTCTGTCTTCAGGAGTCTCACTAAGTCCCACAGCATCAGGACGATGGATAAATATTACCATATCCGCATCCTGCTCGATTGAACCGGACTCTCTCAAGTCTGAAAGCACAGGTTTTCCGCCACCACCCTGTCTTTGAGCTGCCTGACGCGAGAGCTGGGAGAGTGCAATAATCGGCACATCCAGTTCCTTTGCAGTTGCTTTTAGGGTACGCGAAATTGCAGCGACTTCCTGCTCACGCATACCTCTGAGCTCTGGCGGGCCCTGCATCAACTGGAGGTAATCCACAACAATCAGGCGCACACCTTTATTTTTAACAAGGTTCTTAGCCTTGGTGCGGAACTCCATTATAGGAAGACTCGGGGTATCGTCAATATAGATTGGGGCTTTTGAGAGGTCCTTGAGCTTGTACTCAAGCTGCTGCCACTCATAATCCTGCAATCTCACACCACCTTTGATCTTCTCAGCCTCAAGACCGGTCTCAGATGTCATCAGACGTTTTGCAAGCTGAATCGCAGGCATCTCCAAAGAGAAAAACGCCACCGGCATATTATGATCTACTGCCGCATTGCGCACGATATTCAGCGAGAACGCCGTCTTACCCACAGAAGGACGTGCAGCAAGGATAATCAAGTCGGACTTCTGCCATCCCATAGTGATGGTATCGATACTCAAGAAGCCTGAAGGGACACCGCTGAGACCATTATTTCCCTGCATGTCCTCAATATTCTTCATAGCCTCGTTGATTACGCTGCCGATATCCTGTACTTCCTTGCGTACGCTATTCTGAATAGCATCAAAAATCTTATTCTGAGCCTTATCAATGAGATCATCCACCTTCACGGACTCGTCATAGGAATCTCTAAGTATCTCATATGACGCCGAGATGAGATCTCTTTGAATCGTCTTCTGCTTGAGTATCTTGGTATAATACTCGATGTGAGCCGCTGAGCCTACTTTTTCAGACAGGTTTGCAAGAACGACCGGGCCACCCACAATCTCAAGATTGCCTTGAGCCTTGAGCTTGGACGAAACAGTGATGATATCAACCGAGGTGTGGTCTGTCACAAGCGAAGCCATCGCTTCAAAGATCATCTTGTGCTTTGGGTCATAGAAACAGGAAGCATTGAGCTCTTCCATCGCCATATCCACACAAGATGCTTCGAGCAACATAGCACCCAAGACAGCCTCTTCAACATCAAGAGCCTGAGGCGGCTTGTTGCCGATCTCAAGACCTAGAGTTTCAAGGTTGACTTCCGGTTTTCTCTTGCGAGGTGTATTTGTCTTTGCAGGAGGCATTAAAGACCAATCTTAGATCTCTGGACTTACGATAATACGACCGCAGTGCTCACAGATCACGAGCTTCTTGCTTGAAGCGATGTCGATGAGTCTCTGTGGAGTGATTGTGTGGTAGCATCCACCACAAGCAGAACCATATGTACCATCCTCATTCTTAGGGAAGAGGGTAACAACTGCAAGGTGATTCTGGGCACTCTTGCGGATGCGGTCATAGGCGCTGATTGTTCTCTCGTCGAGCTTAGCGAGATAGGCTTCTCTCTTGGCCATGAGAGTAGTCTCCTCTTCTGCTGTTGACTCAACGATAGTATTGAGCTCCTCTTTCTTTGCCTCAAGGTCAGCTACGCGAATCGTAAGGCGATCCTCGATCTTCTCGATATCCACGCCACGAGCCTTGATTGCTTCCTGAGCCTCGCCAATATTCTTCTCAGCGATTGCTCTGACGTAGCCCTGATTCTCAAGCTCCTTGTTGATTGAATCATATTCGCGGCTATTTGAAACATTTTCAAGCTGCTTGCGATACTGCTCGATATCCTCGTCAACCTGCTTGATTGACTCGCCGGCAGCTTCAATAGACTGCTTATATCCTTCGATGAGCTGAAGTGCTCTTTCTTTCTTGGCGTTAAGTGACTCAACTTCCTGCTCGAGAACCTCTACCTCCTTAGGGAGCTCTCCGCGAAGCTGCATCAATCTGTCGATATCATTGTCTGTTGCCTGAAGATTGAAAAGTGTCTTCAGTTTCTCCTGCACAGCCTGCTCTGACTCAGCAAAGTTCTTGCGCAAAGAGACAAAGGTTTCACGCGCATCAATTGGCGCGTTTACTTGTTGTGTTTTCTTGGTGGTAGCCATATTATTCTAGAATATTATTTTGCTAAACATATAAATGCAGTCTACAAAGTTATGAAATTTTTTAGAATATCATCAAGTTGAGACCTAATAGACTTGAGTGATTCTATTGCCTTCACTCTTCCCTCAACGGAAGCTCTATCCGCAGTCATCTGACGCGCTGCCCCCTCCAGAGTGAGTCCCTGCTCCTTGACCAGATAATGAATCTGAGACAAAGCTTCCAGGTCGGCTTTGGTATAAAGACGGTTCCCCTTGGCATTTCTCTTGGGATTTACAAACTTCGGAAACGAGTTTGACCAGAACCTCACAAGAGACACGCTCTCACCCAAAATCTGGGCGACTTCACTGATTGTATAATAGAGTCTTTCCATATTAATCCATTGATTGTTGGGTATTTACCGACATATACAGCATATTTGCATAATCCTCTGGAGCGATAGACCCAAAAAGATAATTGATAGGATCCTGAGGCACATCATCCTTGCGCACTTCGTAGTGAAGATGCGGAGCAAAAGCCTTTCCGGTCATACCCACGGTACCGATCTGCCATCCCGCACTCACACTCTGACCCGAGCGCACTGTTGTAGACTCAAGGTGCGCATAGATAGTCTTATATCCACCTTCGTGCGTAATTTCTACAGTACGACCAAATTTCTTTGTGTTGCTCACCTGAACCACGCCAGCGGCAGAACTATAGACCGGAGTTCCTCGAGAAACTATAAAATCCAACCCCTCGTGCTGCACATATGCCTTGTAGACCGGGTCCAGTTTTTCTCCGATAGAAGCACCCACCTGAGGATAAGTGATATTCCTGATCGGCATCAGCATTGGAGGAATAACCATAGAACTATCCTCCACTGCAGAGAGAATCTTACTGAAGATCGCATCCACCTCGTGAGCCCTGTCCATCAGGACTTTTGACTTATCCCTGGTGTAGCTGTTAAGCTTTGTGTCCGGGATAGTGTCACTTGCAAACATAAAGTCGAGGTTGGACATCGGGTCTACTGCAGGAGCTGCCGATTTGAACACCTGCTCATAAATTTCTCCATCCTTGTACTGAAGATTGGTCACGACATCCTTGAGCAGGGCATCCTGAGCAGGAAGATCCGAATACAGCCTCTGATACATTTTGATTTCCCGTCGCAGCTGTTTCTCCACGTCAGTACTGAAAAAGAGAGCAAAGACTATGTAGGCAAACACCGCAAGAGAAATAGTCATCACGACGTATGCCAACGCGATCAGCGCGATCCGGCCCCATTTAGGTTTGCGCTTGCCAAACCTAAGGTTAAGACTATCAAAATCCCAGAATTTTATCCTAATCATCTGACAACCCTCCTCTCTTCAAGAGCTCCGATGTGCTCAGCATCTTATCCTTTTGAATACTCTCTCTGACCTGAGCTATCATTGCTTCATATTCCTCAACCGGCATTTTCACATCCATAAAGTTATATGGATTAACCTTTGCACCCATACGCATCACCTCATAATGAAGATGAGGTGCAGTTGATTTTCCTGTATTTCCGACAGTACCTATCTTCTCTCCTCTCTTAACCTTCATACCTTCGGTCACATCCACTGTATTAAGGTGAGCATATCTGGTTTTATAGCCATAGCCGTGATCTATGACTATCTCATTTCCATATCCTCTGAACTGGAAGTTCACTTCTTCCACTACACCATCTCCGGTCGAGAATACAGGATTGCCGATAGCCATTGAGAAGTCCATGCCCTGGTGCATCCTTCTGCCGCCATAAACCGGATCGATTCTATAGCCAAAGGCACTGGAAATGCGGAAGTTATCATAGTTAGGAATAATCGGTGGCACACTCGGAACACAAGAGAACATATCACCTGCATCCGCAACAATTGTCTTGAGCTCGTCCAGACCCTTACTGCGCAGATAGACTCTGTGCGAGAGCCTGTTCATCTTGAGCACGACTTCCTTTAATTCGGCATTTGCCCCCTGGGCATCCATCTGATGATAGAGGCGATACTCTTCTTCATCCAGACCCTTGATCTCTTCAGGAATTGGACTCAAGCCGTAGATGCTTCTATAGACGTCGTCATCTCGCTGCTCGATACCGCTGAGCGTGCGTTCATAGACATCGAGATTACGCTGGAGCACAGCCACTCTGGACTCCCACTGCGCGTGACGATGCTTCAAGATTGCAGTCTTGGGGAGGTCCAGCTTGAAAACCGTGGTATATAACCAGAAGTAAAAGAACACCAAAGCCAGAGCAACTATCAGCATGACAATCGCTCTCAGATACTTAACTCCTTTTGATACCGGCTTTGACTCGTAGCTCAAAGTGACCGGATTAAAAAAATACCTGGCCATATTTAGATGCAAAGATACTGATTTTTCTATAATTAGCACCACTTATCTAAAGTGCCTGCACGTCTACGATATTGTAGTACGGCAAAAAAATCTTATTTTTGTAGGTTAAATATATTATATAAGAATATGACATCTAAAGAGATTAGACAGAAATTCCTTGATTTCTTTGCTTCTAAGGGCCACGCCATCGTACCTTCTGCACCGATGGTTGTTAAAAATGACCCTACCCTTATGTTTACCAATGCAGGTATGAACCAGTTTAAGGACATTTTCCTGGGTAACTCAGCGGCCCCTTTCAACAGAGCAGCGGACTCTCAGAAGTGTCTTCGCGTGAGCGGAAAGCACAATGACCTTGAAGAAGTAGGACACGATACATATCACCATACTATGTTTGAAATGCTCGGAAACTGGAGTTTCGGAGATTATTTCAAGACAGAAGCTATCGATTGGGCTTGGGAGCTTCTCACAGAAGTATATAAGATCGACAAGAGCATCCTCTATGCTACCGTCTTTGAAGGTAGCGAGGAAGATGGTACAGAGATGGACCAGGAGGCAAAAGAAGCTTGGCTCAAGCATCTGCCAGAGGACCACATCGTGCTTGGAAACAAGAAGGATAA
>JAFNUQ010000008.1 GCA_017383945.1 Bacteroidales bacterium
ATCACGACTTGTATTTTGATGGATGGGGAGATTATAAGCGCGAGCTAGGACCTTCTGTGTATTGGTTTGAAACAAAATCATCTACAACAAAGGATCTCTATCTTGTACTTGATACTGCGACCGGTACTCTAGGAAACAAGCAGACCAAGTGGCTCAAGAATTTCCTTACAGCCCATCGCAGCAATTATCGCTACTGCGTAATCCTGACTCACACAAATATCTTCAATACCGACCACAGCCAGAACACCTCAGGAAATCTGAATTTTGATGAGACTTTTGAGCTGATGGATTTTCTAGGCGAGTACAATGTAGATCTAGTGCTTCAGGGTCATGATCACTATCGTGAGGACTTGACCTTTAGAGGAGTAAGATACACCGTTGTAGGCACAATCAGAGACGAAATTGAAGCCCCTGAATATCTGCGTATAAAAGTGACAGACAAGGGACTTCAATTTATCTGGGAATTGATGTAATTTACTTCAGTTGCGCCTCCATCCAGGCGATAGCCTCCTGATTTGTGACAGAGAAACGCCAGTGACCGTTGGTAAATGTAGCTGCAAGGGTCTTAGGTGCCGTAATCACATTATACACCGCATAAGTACTTGTCGGACAACAGGTAGGATCGTTATATCCAAACGCATAGAAGACTGGACAAGTGACTTTGCGAGCAAAATTGGCAACATCATAGTATGCAAGAGTATTCTCTGCACCCTGCTTCTCCGGACCATTGAGGTAGTACTTCGGCCAACCAGGTGCACGGCCTTGAGTAGCACCTAGCAAGTCGCATAGAGCAGGATAGAACGGAGCGCAGAATGTAACTTTATCGTTGAGCGCAGCTGTCACGATTGTGAGTGCACCACCCTGGCTTCCGCCAGTCACTCCGACATTCTTACCATCCCAGTCCGGAAGCGAGCAGAGGTAATCTATACAGCGTGAGCAAGCCGCATATACAGCCTTATAATAAAACGAATCCGGATCTTCAATGCCCATATGGGTATAATCGGCGATAGGATTAACGATCGCGTTGTACTGGTCATCTGGTAGCTCGCTATCGGCATCGTGATGGATGTTGATATTCATATAGATGTAGCCACGATCTGCATAGAAGGTTGATGATGATCTCTTGCGGTTACCTGCTCCCGGCGGGTCAAACAACACAGGGTGCTTCTTGCCATCCTTTGGACGAGAGAGGTAGGCATAGATATTACGTCCGCCTGGACCGACTGTGAGCTTTACTTTTGATACTTCTACTGTCTCAGTGCTATATTGCGGAAGCGGTGTGACAACTGGATTAAGGTCCACAGCTTCAGCCTCTGCGACCACCTTTGCCCAGAATTCGTCAAAATCTGCGGGCACCGGAGTCAGCGGCTGCAATTTCTCCGGAGAGAAGCCAACATTTACCATATCGCGATACTTCTGCCCTGCTACCTCAAACTGGTAGCTGATGGTCTTGAAACCCGGCTCTGTGCGTGTGCCAATCGGCATATACGCCACGCCCTGGCGAATCTGCACGGAATCCTTGACCTGCGGCGGCATCAATTCGTCGCCAGACTGATATCGCACCCACACTCCATCTACTGGCACGCCACCGGCATAGGCCTCAAGGCGAAGCGTTGCCTGCTCCCCTACCGCATAGACGCGATCCGGATGATCAGGGACAGAGATTGTTTCTACGTAGGCACGACGTTCTGCGGAGAACTGCGCATCTGCCTCAAATGAGAAAATCAGTGAGATAGCGGCAAGGATGCCGATTGAAATGTGTTTTATATTCATAGTTACTTATGATTTCATTGCTCTACCGGAATGCTTAATGGCTTCAGCATCCAAAATATTATCATCAAGCACCTTAATGCCGTTTATATAAACATTTTCTATACCAAAAGATTGCTCCTGGTCTTCTTGCCCATCATGGAGTTTGCGTTCATCAAAGACAGTAAGGTCGGCATAGTATCCAGGCTTGATCACTCCTCTATTCTTGATAGAAAATCTCTCAGCCACTGCGCTAGTCATCTTCTTTATTGTATTAGGCATAGAGTCTCCTGTCCCAAGGAGGGAGAACTTGAGGAACTTAGGGAAACAATCATAAATTGCCGGGTTCTGGACTCCGTGATCCTCCACCCACGCATCCGTCATATAAAGACAGTTTTTATCCCTAGAGAGTTCGCTGACAATCTCAGGAGTGCTATATGGCCCCATATTGATGCGTCCCTTGAAATTACTCATCTCACAAAGGTCCAGGTAGGCATCGAGACAGGACTTGCCCATCTCCTTTGCTATCTGTGCCACGCTCTTGCCCTCATACTGCTCATATCTAGGTCCAATGTAGGCAATCTGGATATCATCCCATCCGAAGCCGAGAAGAATGATTGTAGCTCTTATTAAGATGCTAAGCTTTAACTTGTTGAACCAATGACGTTTCTGCTCTAGAGTCAATACTTGATACCAAGCTGGCAGCACGACTGTGATCACAGACACGCCAAGAAGCTCGCTATAGATATCAAATCCCATATCTACGCCCTTATCCTTCAAGCCGTGAAGGATAGCAAGAAGTTCGTCTTTGCATCTGAAAGAGCGTCTTCCGACAAAGATAGCATGCGAATACTGCAACTTCATCTTTGTGCCGGAGGCAATCTCAACCAACTCATCAAGAGCTCTGAGCAGATGCGGACGTCCGAGCAGAGGATAAGTCATCGATACTGCAGAGCAGGCTCTTGGATGAACAGTCATCGGTTTGTCATATTTCTCGCATAGCTTTGCTACATCCTTCAGCTCATCGATGCCGGCATATATTCCCGGCTCATACATCAGACCAAGAGACAGACCGCAAGCTCCCTGCTTGAGGGCATTCTCCATTATGTTCAGCATCTCGCTGCGTTCGGCTTCTGTCAAAGGCCTGTTTTCGTAGCCGGCAACGCTTGTTCTTGCCGAGCAGTGACCTGCAAGTACAGCAATATTGCACGGGTTATTTTTGTCTATGGCAGAGAAGAATTCCGAAACGCTAGGATATACTCCAGTGGTATCTGTATAGGAGAAAAGTCCTCCTCCCACTTTGCCCACGTGCTGAGTATCAGGGTCAAATCCGACAGCGGACAGGCCGCAGTTTCCTGTTATAAAAGAGGTTATTCCTTGACGGATAAACGGCTCAAAATACTTCTGAGGATTTTTCTTTATTGCAAACCAGTCATTATGAGAGTGAGCATCGATAAATCCAGGAGAGATAGAAAGTCCCTTGAGGTCAACTACATCCCATCCATCTTCTACCGGTATATCGTGTTCTACTTTGACAATCTTGTCATTATCCACCAGAATATCGCCTATAAATGGCTCTGATCCGGTTCCGTCGTAGATATATCCACCTTTAAACAGTATCATAGTGATTGAAGTCTATGCCTGAAGCCACTTGTGCTTCTCTACGCTATAAATAGGAACAAAAGGAAGAAGAATTGGAGTTTTCTTTATATATGCCTGATATTCAGGGTCCTTTCCGTATGTGAGGTTTTGGCGGATTTCAAGTCTTCTAGCTCCACTGAACATCACATATACGATGCCGATATAGCCGATAATTGCAATAATCCACTGCCACCAAGCACAACAAGCACCGAATGCTACAACGATAGATCCAGTCCAGATCACAAGCTCACCAAGATAGTTTGGACAGCGTACCAATCTATATACACCTGTATCGACAAATCTGTTCTTGTTAATCTTCTTGGCTGCTTTCTTCTGAGCATCTGCAATACTCTCAAGAAGAACACCGATAACCATCAAACCAGCTCCAATCCAAGCCCAAAGCTCATTTACAGGAGCACCGGCTGATTTGTTGGCAAGGAAGAATGCCACAGGGCTCACTTGTCCGACATAAAGTATGGCACAGAAAACCCACACAGTAATAACAACAAAGAGAGGCTTCTTCTTGGCCGCATCAGGACCATAGAGGATCTTCTTATATTCTGCAGATCTCTTCTCTCTTGTGAGTAGATAAAGACCTAATCTACAGCCAAATACAAATATTACGGCACACAATAGAGCTGTTGGTACAGTGAGAACATCTTTAAACATAAGAGCCATTGTAATGGCAAGTGCCGACATGCCAAATCCATAGCCGATGC
>JAFNUQ010000050.1 GCA_017383945.1 Bacteroidales bacterium
AGGAAGTATGTGGATATTTGCTACAATGACGCCAAGAATGTAAAGAAGAAGTACCGGGCCGATCTTTCCGAGAAATTTAACTCTTCTGCACGCCCAAAGCACACCGGCAGGTGCAACTATAAAAAACACCGCCATTAAAATAGTCCAGATCATAGAAATGGTTTTAGTAATACAGCTGCAAAAATATTAAAAGTTACGTTTATTCTCAAACTTTTGTTCTCTATATTGCTGAGGAGTCAGACCGGAATACTTCCTAAACAGTCTGATAAAGTAGGAATAATCATCATATCCCAGTCGGGTCGCAATGGTTTTTACAGGAATATCCGAAGCCACAAGAAGAAGCTCGGCTTTTTCCATCTTCTTCTTTATATAATATGAGTTGGGGGTCTCTCCCGTCTGTTCTTTGAATATTCTTGAGAAATGGACTTTTGACATACACGCCATATCAGATAGCTGATTGACATCCAATGTCTTATCAAGATTTCTACTTATATATGAAATCACTTTCCTGATGCGGTCATCACTGGCTATGTTTTTCAATTTAGCATCAGCAAGAAATTTTGCCAACAATAGATACAGTAGACCTCTAGACTCTACTTTATCGCAAAAAGGACGCTGAAGATTTTTTTGAAAGTTAACCATCAGCATCTGGTGGTTATCGTAGGACTCAGGGTTTGACTCAGGAATCTTGAGGGTAGGGTTTATCTCACACAAGCGCTGCATTATAGACAATGCCTCCGGGCCCACATTTACTTCGATAGGGAGATCGTATTCGTCCAATACTGCCGCTCCTTCCAGATAATCTTCAAATATATGTATATAATAATGTGTAAATACCGAGTCACAGATGCAACTATGTCTGGTATATGCCGGGATATAGTATAGATAACCTTCCTTTAAGTCGACGATTCCAGAAGGAAGTTCAACTTGTGCATGACCTTCTGATACATAATACAATCGAGAGAAGGGGCTTCTGACGTTTTTCCAGTTCCAATCTCCATCGTGGACACAGCAGCCTATATTCAGCGCAATCAGGTTTAATCTTTCTATAATATTAGCCATAGAACATACAATTTGAGCAAAGATAAAACTTATAATGATACGATTGTCCTATTATATGATTTTATCGTATTCATTTGTAAAAGTCAGTTTATATACCTTTGCTGCGCTATTTATAAGCAAATACTAACACTACTATTTTATATGAAAAAGTTATTAATAACATTAGCAATCCTAGCACTTGCGCCAATGGCTGCATTTGCTCAGGACTCTATTGACAAGAGTCTCGCTCGCCACGATTTCTTCTATGCTGGTCAGAGCAAGAGACTTAGAATGTTTATGGTCGAAGACGGCAAGGTAAAATGGTCGTTTGAGGACAAGGAAAGATCAGGTGAGTATAGCGATGCTGTACTTATGACCGACGGAAACGTGCTTGTTGCACACATGCATGGTATCGCCGAGGTTTCGCCTAAGGACAATCGTGTCATCTGGGCATATCCTGCTCCAGAAGGAAAAGAAATCCACACAATCCAGCCGATAGGTAGAGATCACGTAGTTTTTGTACAGAATGGCAAGCCTGATGCAAAGGTGATTGTGATGGAGATCCCATCAAAGAAGATCGTCAGAGAGTTTGTAATCCCTGTATCTCCTAAGGCTTCCGTACACGGACAGTTCCGTAATGCAAGACTCAGCTCACGCGGTACCCTCCTCGTTGCAAATATGTCTGACGGTTTTGTTGCAGAGTACACTAGCGACGGTAAAGAAGTTGACCGCTGGACAGGAATGCTTCCTTGGTCAGTTCAGGAGCTTTCAAAGGGCAACCTTCTCATCACAGGAAGAAAGGGTCTTATCCAGGAAATCACTCGCATGGGCGAAGTCGTATGGGAGTTCAACACCAACACTGTCGGCATCGATCAGCCGCAGAAGGTGGTGCGCCTCAAAAACGGCAACCACATCGTAAACAACTGGTACAATGAGTGGAACAAGACTCCAATGGACACAACCAATGCTCCGCTTCAGGCAGTAGAAATCAACAAGGAAGGCAAGGTTGTTTGGGAGCTCTGCTCATGGATTGATCCAGATCTCGGCCCTTCAACTACTATTCAGCTCCTCGGTGAGCCTGTCAACAGAGACAGAATGTTCTTCGGCGAATTCAATGGCGTGACTCCAAAGCTCAATGTCGGCCCTAACAAGCCGATGGGCGAGGCTCGTGGCATCAACAACGGTCGCGTAGCATGGGTGCACAATCCAGGCGTAGCCAATTGGGACGGCAGAACCGGCCTTTGGGTTGAGGATCGCTGGAACGATCAGGAAAAAGCAGATGCAATGATTCGCGAAGCGGTAATCCAGCTCAGCGGAGAGGCAAATGCAAAGAAAGCATGGACTGCTCTCTTTAAGAACTTCAACAAGGAGCGCGGCAAAGGCAATCGCGGCTACAAGAAAGGCGAGACCATTGCTATCAAGCTCAATATGAACAACACACTCTCTCACAGAGATACAGTTGAGCTCAACTCATCACCATTTGTCACTCTTGCGCTCGTGCGTTCAATGGTTAACGATGGTGGCATCCGTCAGGAAGATATTATCCTTTGCGAGCCAAGCCGTGCAATCACAGACAGTATCTACAATAAGGTACACAGAGAGTTCCCTAATGTGACATTTATCGATAATATCGGCGGTAATGGTCGCATCAAGTGCGAGTACTACCCAAATATGATCGAGTACTCTGTAGATAACGGAAAGATGGCTACAGGCCTTGCAAAGTGCATTGTAGATGCAGATTACCTCATCAATAGCGCACTCCTCAAGACTCACTCAGGTCCAGGTGTCACTCTAACATCCAAGAACTGGTATGGAGCAACAGATATCGCTCTTGAGTGGAGAAAGAATGCACACAACCACATCAGCCAGGACAAACGCAACGGAAAACCTCAGTATAAGACATTTGTGGACTTCATCGCTCACGAGCATCTTGGACAGAAGACTTTGTTGTTCTTGATTGATGGTACCTACGGCTCACGTGACGTTAACGGCGCACCTGCTCCAAAATGGATGAAAGAGCCTTTCAATGGCGACTGGTGCTGCTCTATCATCGTTTCTCAGGACGAGCTCGCATGC
>JAFNUQ010000051.1 GCA_017383945.1 Bacteroidales bacterium
CAAGAGGATACTTTGCCTCCAGACGAGCCATGATATCTTTAGTCTTCATAATTAGTTATTTAGTTATAGTGTTTAGTGTATTATTCAACTTCCCAGGTAGATCCGCTATGCAGGAGATCGTCTACGCAATGGATTTTGGACTTAGCCATAACATCTTTGACCTGATCCCTGACTCCGTCATCGTAGGTAATATCCTTTACATCACGGATAACGCCAAGAGCAACCGGATATTCCGGTCCTTTCATATCTGCAAGTGCCATGTGCATACCAATATTGTCAGTATGAGCATCATGCACAAGAATATCATCGATTGAGAAACCGCCTTCATCACCTATATGTACAACTCTTAACTTTCTGCCATCATAGATGAGGCCCTTATCTCTATCTTTACCAAAGATCATCTTTTCTCCGTGTCTGAGAACAATAGTATTGTCTGCTTTAGTCGCAGGATCAGACAATCTCTTATGTGCGCCATCGTTAAAGATAACACAATTTGTCAGCATTTCCATCACAGAGCAGCCATCGTGCAAAGCTGCAGCTGTCATAATCTCTTCATTGAGTTTGAGCTCAACATCAAGAGATCGTGCGAAGAAGGTTCCCTGAGCTCCAAGTACAAGGCTACCTGGATCAAAAGGATGCTCAACTGTTCCATATGGAGATGTCTTGGTAATGGCTCCAAACTTAGAGGTTGGAGAATACTGGCCCTTGGTCAAACCATATATCTGATTGTTAACCAGAAGGATATTTATGTCAATATTTCTGCGGATTGCGTGAATGAAATGATTTCCTCCGATTGCAAGAGCGTCACCATCACCGCAAACCTGCCACACCGTGAGCTGCGGATTTGCGACCTTGATACCGGTAGAAATAGCAGTCGCTCTACCGTGGATGCTATGGAATCCATATGTATCCATATAATATGGAAGACGTGATGAGCAGCCAATTCCAGAGACAACAACATATCTCTCCTTATCGTAGTTAAGTGCCTGACTAACCTTAGGCAAAGCTCTTTGGAGTGCAGCCAAAATAGCGTGGTCACCGCAACCAGGACACCATCTTACTTCCTGATCGCTCTTAAAATCCTTAAATGTCAGAGTTGCCATAACTAGATATGCTTTTTAATTTCTGTCACCAACTCACTCACAAGGAAAGGCTGGCCTTGAATCTTGTTATACTTGATAAAGTTCCTGTCTGGGAATTGCGCTCTTAGATAATCCGCAAACTGTCCTGAATTGAGCTCGCATACAAGGATGTTCTCAAAGCGAGAGAACACCTCTGCTGTATTTTCAGGAAGCGGGTTGATATAGTCAAAATGAACATAGGATACATCTCCCACTTCTTTTACGGCAGTGAGGATATGTCCATAGGTTCCACCCCATCCCACTACGAGGAGTTTTCCGCTATCTGCGCCATTGAGCATTTCCAGCTTCGGAATAAATCTAGCCACTCTTGCGACCTTCTCTGCCCTCTCCCTAACCATCATTTCGTGGTTTGCCGGATCAGTTGACACAACGCCCTCGTGTGTTTTCTCAAGACCACCCACTCTGTGCTCGAGGCCTCTCTGTCCAGGGATAGCCCAGCGACGAACAAGTGTTTCTGGATCTCTTCTAAATGGATAATATTTCTCACCTTCCTTCATAAGGCCTCTTACAAAAGGAGGTTTAATCTCCGGATAGTCCTTCATTGCAGGGATACACCAAGGCTCGGATCCGTTGCCAAGGAAGCCCTCAGAAAGAAGCAATACCGGTGTCATATGCTCAAGAGCGATCTTACAAGCGTTAAATGCAGCATCAAAGCAGTTTGCTGGCGAATGTGCTGCAAGCACAACAAGCGGACATTCGCCGTTGCGGCCGTAAAGTGCCTGATTCAGATCCGACTGCTCGGTCTTGGTTGGAAGTCCGGTCGAAGGACCACCACGCTGAACATCCACAACAACAAGAGGGAGTTCCGTCATTACAGCGAGGCCAAGAGCCTCAGATTTAAGAGAAAGACCAGGTCCGGATGTAGTTGTTACTGCAAGGTTTCCTGCAAATGCAGCTCCGATAGCAGTACAGATTCCGGCAATCTCGTCTTCTGCCTGAAGTGTCTTTGCACCTAAGCTCTTGTGTATTGCCAGTTCCTCAAGAATAGAGGTAGCCGGGGTAATCGGATAGGAGCCGCAGAAAAGGCTCAATCCACTCTTTTCCGATGCAGCCAAGAGGCCCCAAGCTGTTGCCTGGTTGCCGGAAATATTTCTATAAGTTCCCTTTTTGAGAGAATGAGATGGCTCAATAGTATATGTATTTGCAATCAGCTGAATATTTGCAGCATAATTATATCCGTCATAGAGAACCTTCTTGTTTGGAGCTATCATCTCAGGATGTTTCTTTCCAAACTTCTTCTCCAGATATCCGTAGATATAATCCAAAGGTCTATGATAAATATAGCATGCCACACCAAGTGTAATCATGTTCTTACACTTGTTCATAGTCTTGTTGTCAAGGTTACTATCCGTGAGACTCTCAAGCGTGAGTGTAGTGATAGGTGCTGCAATGATAGTTCTGTCCTCTACGCCTAGTTCAGTAAAAGGATTATCGGTTTTGAAACCAGCCTTAGCTAAACCTTTTTCATCAAAAGAGTCAGCATCTACCAGAATCATCGCATGTCTCTTGCACCACTTTGCATTGGCTTTAAGAGCAGCAGGATTCATTGCTACGAGCAGATCACAGAAATCTCCCGGCGTGGAAACATCTTCAGAGCCGATATGCACCTGAAAGCCGGATACGCCGGATACAGTACCGTGTGGAGCACGAATCTCTGCAGGATAGTCTGGAAACGTAGAAAGTGAGTTTCCATAGATTGCTGACATATCAGCAAAAAGAGATCCAGTCAGCTGCATACCATCGCCTGAATCTCCAACAAATCTGATCACCACATCTTTGGTGTCAATGATCTTATGTGCCATCCCAAAAACTATTTTGGATAAACCTAGAAACCCCATCACAAAGATGGGGCTCCAGAATATTAATTTATATTACTCTGCTTCTGCAAGTGCCTGTGCTTGGAGCTCCTGCTGAAGAGTCTCAAGTGTGCGGCCCTCTGGAATACCAAGAACTTTGCGAGCCTCGACAGTAAGATCTGTGCTCTGAGTTGCATCTACATAGATAACTGTGCTCACGTCAAACACATATACATAAGCGCCAGCCTTAGCAAGATCCTGGATTGTCTTATTTACCTTCTCGTAAATAGGAGCCATAAGGTTCTGCTGCTGCTGCTGAAGCTCAGCGTCTACAGACTGCTGGAACTCCTGGATGCGCTGCTGGATCTGAACGAGCTCCTTCTCCTTGCTCTCGCGAATAGAAGCAGTCCATGTGCTAGCCTTTGACTGATACTGCTCGTACTTTGTATTGTACTCACCTACCAACTCGTTGAATGTAGCCTGAACTTCCTTCTGAGAAACAGCCATTGCTGCACGAGCATCATCAGCCTCTGGACAAAGCTGTACGAGCTCTGAGAAATTAACATGCGCAAACTTCTGCTGAGCAAATGCAGAAACTGTAAGCATCGCCATTGCGATAATAACAATGATTCTTTTCATATTCATTAATGTTTAATTGTATCAATTAATTAAAACTGCTGCCCAATCACAAAGTGGAACTGGCTTCTATTGCTCTTGTCAGGGTTGTCAAATCCATAACCCCAGTCTACTCCAAGAAGACCCACCATTGGTAGATAGATGCGAACACCGACTCCAGCGCTGCGTTTGATTTCAAAAGGATTGAAATCTCTGATGTCTGCCCAACAGTTACCACCTTCAAGGAATGCAAGAGCATAGATAGTTGATGAAGGCTGGAGAATCACCGGATAACGGAACTCTACTGTGAACTTGTCATAGACATTACCCGCATATGCATAACCGTTGCTATTGTAAGTTGACGGAACATATGGAGTGAGCGAGTAGTTCTCATAACCACGAAGTGCAATCAATTCCGAACCATATGTATTATAACCTGACATACCGTCACCACCCACGAGGAATCCTTCAAATGGAGAATAACCCCAAGATCTGTTATAATATCCCAGATATCCAAACTGTGCGCGTGTCATCAACACGAGATCACCCACCAATTGAGTATATACTGCGCCTGAGAACTTCCACTTATTATACTCGATCCACTTAAATCTCTGTTTTGCATTCCACTTAGAGTAATCTACGTCTTTGTAGCTATTTACAGCGACCTTATTTCCATCTGCATCATAATCAAACTTTCTGAAGAGAGAGAAAGGAGGAGTGAGCTGCAATGAGAAACTGAACTCAGAACCACTACGAGGATATAGTGCCTGGTCACTAGAGTTTCTCACGAGATTAAACGAGTAGTTGATATTGTTGGCAATACCGTCATCAAAGATGAAGTAACCCGAATACCAGTTGGTGAGTTTATAAGTCTGCCAGCTAAGTCCGTTGTAAAGGACAAAGTAGCTATCTGGCCACTTCAGACGAGTACCCAATGATGCTGACACACCGAAAATCTCCATCTGGCGGTCGTTTCTCAAGAGATTGAGTGCAAGATACGAGTTGGTCTGACGTGTGTAGTAGGCACCCAAATTAAGAGATGTAGGCTTCTTACCGAAGAGCCAAGGCTCTGTAAAGTTGGCGGTAAGAGCAGTATAGTAGGTACCATTGGTCTGGAATCGGAACGCTAGATTCTGTGCATCACCAAGAGGAACCGGTCTCCAAGCACCTTTTTCAAACATTCTCTGAGAAGAGAAGTTGTTAAATGACACACCGACTGTAGCCACAAATGTGTAACCACCCCAACCACCGGAAACTTCCAACTGACTCGATGGTTTTTCAGTAACATTGTAAACAAGGTCAACTGTGTTATTGAGCTGGTTTGGAAGAATCGAATAACCGGTGACAGGATCCATAATTGACTCTGGATCAAACTGTCCCAAAGACGCAATCTCTCGGATTGAACGTTCAAAATCGCTCTGGCTGAAGAGGTAGCCAGGACGAGTATAAAGCTGACGACGAACTACCTTCTCGTTTGTAATGGTATTACCATTGATGACGATATTGTTGAGAGTTGCCTGCTTACCCTCTGTGATACGAAGCTCGACATCTACAGAGTCGTTTTCAATATTGACCTCAACCGGCTGCACATTGAAGAACAGATAGCCGTAGTCTCTATAGAGCTTAGTCACATCATAATCTGTCTGCTTGCCGCCACCTTTGAGACGCTTCTCCATAGTTACAACATCATAGACGTCGCCTTTCTTGATAGCAAGGACATTATTGAGCACATCTGTTGAGTAAACGGAGTTACCAGTCCAAGTAATGTCACCGAAATAGTACTGATTACCTTCATCAAAGACAAGATCGATGCCCAGTCTGTTAGGTTCTACCTCGTAGATAGAGTCACGCACGATACGAGCATCACGGTAACCCGCTTCATTAAATGCGCTGATGGCGTTTTTCTTATCGTTGATGTACTCCTGCTCATTGAACTTCTTGCTACTGAAGAAGTTATAGAATTTATTAGACTTTGTCTTCTTCATGGAACGAGCAAGTTTGAACTCCTTTACGTGATCGTTACCTATGAAGTTGATTTCCTTTACTTTAATCTTCTCGCCCTTATCGATCGCAAAGTTGACACGGATAGCATTTTTAATGATTGAATCCTTTGCAACTTCTGCCTTTACTTCGCAACGCAAGAAACCCTTTTCTGCAAAATATCTCTTGATGATATCAGACGCTGTCTTCTCAACATACTCCGAGAACTCGGTACCACGACGAAGATTGACACGCTCCTTGATATCCTTCATCTCGCCTGATTTGACACCAGAAAAAGTCCAAGTGGACACTCTTGGACGCTCCTTAATGCGAATCGTGAAGAAAGCTGAATCTCCCACGGCGCTGAGACTATCGACTGTGATTGCAACATCTTCAAAATACTTCTGCAACCAAAGTCTATCGACCATATTGGAGATA
>JAFNUQ010000052.1 GCA_017383945.1 Bacteroidales bacterium
GACCCTGATACCTACGAGGGGCTTGATAAAGAGCTTGCAAAAGCCAAGGAAGCGTTTCTGCTGGGCATCCCTACTGCAATTTCATTTGACTTAGTGGACTGTGGAGACGGAAAGCGTGGCGTTGTCTATGAGACAATCAAAAGCAGGACACTGGGAGAGACCATTCAGAGCTGCCCTGAACGCATGGAAGAGTTGACTGATAGATATATTGAGCAGCTCAACATACTTCACGCAGTACATACAGACAATCCCGTGTTTGGCAGCGCAAAAGACAATTACAAGAAGCAGGTAGAGTCCGCATCCAAATATCTCAGCGAGGAGGAAGGCAAGATGCTTCAGCAGATTCTTGAAGTACTTCCAGAGGGAGACAGACTTGTGCATTGCGACGCACATCCCAAGAACATAATGATCCAGAACGGGGATATGCTCTGGATTGATATGGAAGGTATGGCAGTAGGACATCCTATCTATGATCTCATCTCCATCTCAGCAGTACTCAATGGAGTCAGAACAGACGAGATCACTATGGGCATCTGTGGTATGGATATCGCAACTGTGCTCAAGTTCAAAGAATGCTTCATCAAAAAGTATTTCAAGACCGAGGATGCAGCGATGATTCAGAAATATAGCTCATTGATTGACGTTCTTCGTCTGATCAGAGCAATCTTTGCGATTGGATTTACAAGCAAGAATACCGCAGAGTTCCGTCCTGGAATCATCGAAATGGCCCGCAAGGTCTTCTTCCCTAATATTCAGAACATTCTCGGCGGTCTTAGATTCCTCATTAATTCAGATAATTAGATTATGAAACGTGTTATATTTGCAGTTATAATGTTGATTTCTCTCAACTCTTGCAACAGAAATGTAGAGCTTTCCTTGCAGGAGCAGATGATCGGCATCACAAGCGTCCATAACGCAAGACAGTTGGGAGGCTATGTGATAGGAGATAAACAGATTAAAGAGGATCTGCTCATCCGCAGCGCAAGGCTTTCGTCCTTGTCAGAGGCAGATTCTACTCTTCTAGCAGACCAATTCAGATTGCAACGCGTCTACGACTTCCGAGGCTATGATGAAACGCAATCAGCACCGGACGTTATTCCGGGAGATGCAGCTTATCTTTCTCTCGCATTGTCATTTGCCAGCAGCAATAGCCCATCCGTGCATTTTGAGACTGAGGCAGAGAGGACCGCAATGCTGCTCGAAAATGCAGACAACCCTCTTGTGCAGGAGTTGTGCAACACAATGTATGACAAGATATTCTTTGAGGAATCATCTATGGAGGTTTACCGCCGCTTCTTTGAGGATCTTGCTTCAATTGACCCTGACAATGGTGCTGTGCTCTGGCATTGCACTCAGGGAAAGGACAGAGCCGGCAGTGCTTCGGCTATGCTTCTGGCAGCATTAGGAGCTGAGCGCAGTCTCATAATGGCAGACTTTGAGCTTTCAAAGAGCTATTATGACTCTTTTACCTCAAACATCAAGACTGAGACAGAAGCGCAGCGCCACGTGATCAGCACATTGATCAGTGTCAATCCAGTAGTGTTTGAGAAGACATTGGACAAGGTTGATGCAGAATATGGCTCGCTCAGAAATTATCTGACACAATGCCTCGGAGTGACAGATGAGATGATGGAAACTCTCCGCGAGAAGTTTCTTAAATAAAGTATAACTTAATAACTTAGCCCAGATATGAGGAAATATCTTAGTCTGCTATGTTTCCTGGTTTTGTCTACGACACAGGGCCTAGCACAAAAGATAACTTTTTCACCACAATGGACTCCGCAGAGCCAGTTCGCAGGCTACTACGCAGCCCTTGAGAACGGATATTATGCCGAAGTCGGGCTCGACGTGTCGATTGCACACCCTACTGCTTCATACAGCTCGATAAGTATGATAGAGGATGGCACAGCAGATATCATCACCTGCGAACTCATTCAGGCAATGATGACTGCCGATGGACGTCTGAAGCTCGTCAATCTCTTGCAGACGACTCAGCATTCGACATTGGTGGTAATCGCTCGAGAAAAGAATATCAACAAGTTCTCTGATCTTGCCAAATATAGAGTCGGGACTTGGAAAGTCGGCTTCAGCGAGATTCCGCATATGATCGATGAAGAGCAGCAACTGGATATCGAATGGGTGAAATTGATTAACTCGCTCAACCTCTATATAGCAGGGGCGGTCGATGCTACATTGGCCAAAAGCTATAACGAGCTGATACTATTCTCAATGTCTGGTGTAACTCCGGGAAGCGTGCTATATTTCTCTGAGCACGGCTACGACTTCCCAGAGGATGGGCTTTATGTGACCGAGGAGTTCTACAAGAAGAATCCTCAGCAATGCCTTCTGTTTGCAGAAGCTTCAAAGAAGGGTTGGGAATGGGTTAGAAATAACCGCGAGGAAGCACTTGACATTGTAATGAAATATGTCAAGGAAGCAAACATCCCTACAAATAGATATAATCAGAAGTGGATGTTGGACGCCATACTAGAGTCACACGAAGATGTAAAGGGCGGAAAGCCATCCTATGAGTTGAGAGAAGCCCCTTTCAATGAGCTCAACAAAGCGCTGTTAAAATACAAATACATCTCACAGCCCGTTGATTATAAAAGGTTTATGGGAGGAAGTCTATGAAAATAAACAAGAAAAAGTTTAAAAGCACTATTTCGGGAAGACTCACTCTCAGAGTTCTCATCGTATCTGCCCTGATCTTCACTCTGACTTTTTCTCTCTTTGTGAGGATGGCAGCAAATAAAGTAAGGGAAGAAGCGACAAAGCACGCACACAGCGAGCTATCCAACACAATCCATCAGATTGATGCAGTGCTTAACGCCGTAGAAACCGCCGTGCAGAACACAGCATGGCTCGTACCCTACAGACTGGGTTCTCCGGACTTTATGTATGATATTACAGAAAGGCTCCTGCAGAACAACGACTTCATCTGTGGCTCAGCGGTAGCATTTGAGCCCAACTACTACGCATCTGAGGGACAATTTTTCTCGCCTTATTCATATCGTGATGCAAATGGCGAAATCAAGTCAAAACAGTTGGGTAATGACACC
>JAFNUQ010000053.1 GCA_017383945.1 Bacteroidales bacterium
AAGCAATTCTAAAAGATATTAACAGCTTCGCTTATGACCCGGAAGAGTCTAGCGGTTATCACGGAGATCTGACCTTTCACAAAGACCCCGTGTATAAAAACCGCGAAGAGGCTATGGCCGCAATCACAAAGTTCGATCGCGGCTGGTATAGCGACCATGCGGTAAGATATCGCGAAGGTCGAAAGATTTTTTGGTTAGTTAAGTGCGAATGGCACTGTTAAATAAATATTGTAAGAGAAAAAGGAGAAAGTAGTAAATGGATATTCTGTTGAACCCTATTGTTCTAACCATGGCTGTTATTGTCGCAGCTGTAATTGTTCTCGTCATTCTTGTCAAGTCTTGCTGGAAAGTGGCTGGCACCAATGAGGTTCTCATTGTGTCTGGTCTTGGCAAGGTAAAGACCAAGACTGGCGGCGGCGTATTCGTCATTCCTCTGGTCCAGAAGACCCAGTTGATGACCTTGGAAAACATTCAGGTTGACTTTACTTCCAAGAATGAGATTCCTACCAAAGACGCAATTCACGTACTGGTCGATGCGGTAGCTAATATGTCAATTTCTCAAGACCCTGTCCGCCAGAAGATTGCAGCAAGTAAATTCGCAGGTTATACTTTGGAGCAAATTCAGGCTGTGGTTGTTCCTATTCTGGAGGGTAACATCCGTGAAATCATTTCCCAGACCTATTTCGAGGATTTGATTCGTGGCGATAAGAAAGTCTTCGCTGAGCGAGTGCAGGAGAACGTTACTCCTAACCTGGCCGATATGGGTATCGACCTGACCACCTTCAACATTCAGAACTTCTCTGACCGCAATGGCGTAATTCAGGACCTGGGTGTTGACAACATTGAGAAGATCCGTAAGGAGGCTTCTATCGCGGCCGCACGCGCTAAGGCAGAGGTCGCTATTGCTCAGGCTGAGGCTGACCGCCAGGCCAACGATGCCAAGGTTGCCGCTGCCACTGAGATTGCTCAAAAGCAGAACGAGTTCGCTATCCGCCAGGCCGAGTTGCAGAAGGCTGCTGACACCAAGCAGGCCGAGGCCGATGCTGCTCGTCAGATTGAGGCTGAGAATCAGCGTCGTGCACAGGAAATTGCAACCGCCGATGCTAACTTGGCTCGCCAGGAGAAGCAGATCGAGTTGGAGGCTCGTGCCGTAGAGATTACTCGTCGTAAGTTGGAGGCCGAAGTTAAAGAGAAGGCTGAGGCCGAGAAGTATGCTGCTCAGCAGGAGGCAGATGCCCAGTTGTATGCTGCCCAGCGCGCTGCGGAAGCCGACTTGTTCGAGCGTGAGCGTCAGGCTGAGGCCGCTATGGTCGAGGCCGAAAAGAAAGCTGCGGCTGACCTTGCTTTGGCGACTGCGGAAGCCGAGGCTCAGAAGCGTCTTGCCGAGGCTATTGAGGCAGAGGGTAAGGCAAAGGCTGCGGCCGCTCAGGCCCAGGGTCTGGCAGAAGCTGAGGCCATTCGTGCTAAGGCAGAAGCTGAGGCTAAGGGTATGATGGAAAAGGCTGAGGCTTTGAAGCAGTATGGCGACGCTGCTAAACAGCAGATGGAGTTGGATGCCATCAAAGTTCTGTATGAGCAGTTGCCCGCTATTGCGGAGGCT
>JAFNUQ010000054.1 GCA_017383945.1 Bacteroidales bacterium
AAGATAATTGAAATTGTTTCACATACGACTCTTCCCGTGTCTTTTTCTCTGAACTCATAATAGAAAGTATATTTATCATCAAGTGGTTTTGGCTCCATAGAGAAGTCTTTACCAAGGATCCCGATCATATAGACAGGCGGGATGTCATATTTGTGCCTGTCGCCTTTCTCGCTGTGTATGGTATAGACTTTTGAGGCATAGGAGACACAGCGTTTAAAGAAATTGTTCTGGCTATAACGCTGCATCTCAATGATGAAGGAAGTTCCGTCTTCGGCGGTGCATCTAAGGTCTAGTCTCACTGATTTGTTGGCTAGAGTTATGCCTGGGATTTCAGTAGTGGAGTATTCCAGGGCGTGAATCTTCCTGCCTTCGGGGAGAATAGCATTGAGGAAGTCCATTACAACTTGTTTGTTGGCGGCGTCACCGAAGACCGCCTTAAATCCGCCGTCGGTGAGGATGTCTACATACCGAGCAGCTGCATAATTTGATGAAGTTTGCATAGTTACAGGTATTAAAATTTGCGGCAAGATAGGATAAGAATATCTGACGTGCAAGCAGCTGAGACGAAACATAGAAACTTATTTCTCTTTTTTACTAAAGATATTTTCTTTAGTCCGCGAGATGGTTGGCTGGTTATCGCACCCTGGAAGCGGAAAGGCGGCTGACTCCAGGCGGGCGTAGTCGTCCGCGACTCGTGAGCGGAAGGGGCCCAGCCGTCAGGCTGGGAAGGATAGGCCGAAGGCCGTACCCGATCGGAGTCAGCTGCCTTCCGTGACCGATACAGCACTAATAGCCATGCTCTCAGACAATCTTTAGCATAAAAATAAATCTCGGCGACATGCCGAGATTTACCTATTTAGATTAAAGCCCATCAATCTGAACCTTGGTCAATACTATTTTATCTCATCTGCGTTCAGCTCACGCTGGCCTTTGACATATTCCTCGGCCATCTGGTGGAACTTCTCGACGATTGGTGCGAGGTCTGGCTGGTCGGCGAGGTTGACGAGCTCGTCAGGGTCATTGACTTCGTCGATGAGCATTCGGCCTGCGCCAGGTCCGTAGAACTCTGCATATCTCCAGCGCTCTGTGCGGATGGCCACGCCGGTGATGCCTTTGCCGTGGTTGTTCCATACGCTGTAGGCAGGTTTGTCAAACTCTGCTTCAGGGTTGTCCAGGAGCTTGGCGAGACTGCTGCCTTCGAGGTCTGCCTTGGCAGGAAGACCGCAAAGCTCAACGAGGGTAGGGTAGATGTCGAGGTTTTCTGTGATGCGGTAGCTGACCTTGCCGTTGCCCTTGGCTCTTGGGTCAACAATTACCAGCGGAGTATTTACCGCCTCTTCCCAGAGCGAGCCGGCCTTAGACCATTTGCCCTTCTCTCCGAGCATAAATCCGTGATCCACGCAGAACACGATAATCGTATTGTCTGCAAGTCCCTCATCCTCAAGCGCTGTCAGTACTCGGCCCACGTTCCAGTCCACATAACTGATACAAGCCCAATAGGCGAGAGTAAACGCTCTTGCGTCCTCCGGCGAAGCCCTTCTGTTGATGAATACGTCGGCATTGATCTCTCTGATTGACCCGGCAGGGAATCCGCGAGGAATCATAGGGTAAGCGCAGTAGTCCTCCTCAAGCGGGATATCCTCTATATTATATAGGTCAAAGAACCTCTGAGGCGCCAGGCAAGGGGTGTGAGGCTTGGAGAAACCGCACGCGATGAAGAAAGGCTCATCCCTCTGTGCCGCTTGCTTGATGTGAGCGATGGTCTTGTCGGCATTCTGATCCTCGCTGATATATCTTGTCTCGTCCGGACCCCAGCGGTCTGAATCCTTGCCGTGACCGACATTGTATTCGTCAGTCGGCAGAAGCTCTCGCTTGCCGTTTTTCTTGATGAGGTTCTTGCCACCGCCGCGAGCCTCAATCCAGAGTCTGTGCTGCTCGTCGGTGACGTGACCTGGCTCCCAATCGCCCACGCCCTTGTTGCGTCGGCGTTCCCATCCGCCATAATCAAAGGCCTCCGAATCCTCAATGCCGGAGTGAAAAACCTTACCTGCTATATAAGTAGTGTAGCCGTTCTGCTTAAAATACATCGGAAGACTCTGCCACTCAGGATGATCTGCGCCCCACCAAGGCGAATTATCATAGATGCGGGTAGAAGTCGGCCTGTGCCCCGAGAGGAGCGAGGTGCGTGACGGGCCGGAAAGCGGGTATTGGCAGTAGTTGTGGAAAAACTGCACGCCCTGCGAAGCTAGTCTGTCAAGGTTTGGGGTATGCATCTGAGGTGTGCCGTAGCTCTTCCAGTCAGTGCGCATATCGTCTGACATAATGAAGAGCACATTCATCTTCTGCTGGTCTTTGTCTGCAGCCAGAAGTGCACCTCCGCCGGCAAGAATGCCGAGTCCGAGTGGTAGTAGTTTCTTCATAAGTATTATAGATAACGTTTCATAAATTCAAGGTAGTAGGTCCAGTCCTGAGGGAGCACTCCGTGTCCTCCGTCGTGCATCACATAGCCCAGGGTGCTGTAGATCGGCTGTTCTGCAGGTGGCATCACGTCTGTGCCCATTGTGTCCTTGCCGAGAAGCTCGTATACCGGCGCTGCCTCTACTGCTGCGTAGAATTCGCCCTTAGGGTCTGACCAAGTGTCAGTGTCGCCTGTCGAGAGGAGGAGCGGACGAGGTGCGATGAGCGCAACGAGCATGTGCGCATCCATTGGCATCTGCTCAACCTTGTCGCCATAAAGCGAATAGTTGCCTGCAAACTGATATGGGAAGCGGGTAGGGGCAACGAGGTGGCCGACTGTCTCACCGTAGTTGCGGCGGCTGAGTGCAGCTCCACCTTCGCCAGAGCAGCTGGCGATCACAACCTTGATGCGGTCTTCGCGTGCGCCGGTCCACATTGTTGTCTTGCCGAGGCGAGAGCAGCCGGTGAGTGCGATGCGGGTAGCGTCGATGTCTGCGTCCTTCTCAAAGTAGTCCATGATGTTGCTCACACCCCACGCCCAAGCGGAGATCGAACCCCATTCGTCAGCGGCAGGTTTTGTCTGACCTTTCTTGAGGTAGAGGCCACGCACACCTGCTGTCTCAGTATCGAGTGCGTCAGGCTGAATGTCTGTGTAGCAGAGAGTTGCAAATCCAAATCCCTCCTTGAGATACTGCTTGATGGTAGCGTCCATGCCAAATCCCATCCTTCTGCCCTGACCCTGCATTGCAGGAAGCTCTACGTAGCTGCCGGTCTTGGCGTCCCATCTGCGGCCCGGCTTGATGCCTGGGTCAGAAACGGTGACATTGTTCTGCATGAAGCTGAGGTTGAGGAGAAGAGGCACTGGGCCGTTGGCATCCTTAGGGAGGTAGATGAGTACATCTACTTTAGGGCCATTATTGTCCTCAGAGAAATATAATGTGAGCTGCTTGCGCACTGCTGTACCCTCAAAACCGAGGTCTTCCTGAAGGTCATAGCGGAGCTTAGGTTTCTTTGCAGGCCATTTGCCATACTGCTGCTCCTCAAAAATCTTGAGGATCTCGGCTCTACGCTTTTTCCATTGCTTGGCAGTAGTAACCTTCTTGCCGTTGTTCATTGTGAGGACGTCAGGTAGTGTGGCTTTATAATCGCCGACCTGTGACTCGTCGTAATTAACTGGAATTCCTGCGATTACATCTCTATCTTGGGCTTGTGCGCTGCTCGAACAGAGAAGCCCGATGCTGAGGGCTGCGGTTAAAAGTAGTGTGCATTTCATGGTTGTAATGTTTTTATCCCTATAAAATTACTACTTTTTTCTTATCTTTACACAAATACTCGCTAAAACATCAGATTATGACACTAAGAACTAAAGCTTTTATTGTGGGGCTGTTCTCACTTTTTGTGGGAGTTTCTGCTTCTGCACAGACTCAGATCGTAAACCTTCGCACTGAATCTATGGAGACTCCGATAGGCATTGACGATGCGCGTCCATACTTCAGCTGGCAGATGACTTCTGATCGCATCGGTGCTAGTCAGAGGGCCTACCGCCTCACCGTTGCTGCTAGTCAGGAAGATCTCGCAGAGGGTAAGTTTGTCTATGACTCTGGAATGAGCTTCGGCGACAGCTCCATCAATATTCCTTATAAGGGAGTCGCTCTCAAAGGCGCTACCCGTTATTTCTGGAAGGTTGACGTGATGGATGAGCAAGGTAATATGGTGTCATCTGAGCCAAGCTGGTTTGAGACCGGTCTGATGGGACTTGGTTGGAGCCGTGCTCAGTGGATCGGTTCAGAAAACATAGGAGCTTCCAAGTACAGAACATTCTTCAATATCGACTATGATGTGCAGATTCCGGTGGGAAGCACAAAGGCTACATTTGCCTACAGCGTCAAGGATAAGAACAACTATATCACAGTAGAGCTTGATGTTGCAGAGAAGAACGCAGCAAAGTTTATTGTCCGCTATGCGGTTGAGGGCGAGGTCAAGACCCTCTCTACAATTGACGTTTCTGATATCGTTACTGAAGCCAATAAAAACCAGAAACATAGCGTGAGACTTGAGGTCTCAACTCCTGGCTACCACCTCAAGAGCAACCTCATCGCAAGTATTGACGGCGTGATGCTCAAGCCGACTCAGGGCGTTTCAAATGCACCTGCACGTGAAAACGTATCTTCCGGCAACCCATATCAGATGGTGATTACTCCATATCCTGGTGGCGAATACATCACAGACTGGGCCCGCCTGCACTCTATCGGATTTAAGCAGCCGAAGGGACAGAAGGCTGAGTTCTCAAATATCAAAATCTGGGAATCCAACTGGAATACAGTACTTTATACCGATCCTGTAGAGACTCACAAGGTGACAGGAAACGGTGCACTTCAGGTGTGGGAGCCATATGGACTAGTGTCAGCTCCTATGCTTCGTCGCAATGTTGAGCTTGCAAAGCCTGTAAAGAGCGCTCGTCTCTATGTGACAGCACGCGGTATCTATGAGTTCTATATCAACGGACAGAGAGTCAGCAACGATTACTTCAATCCGGGCTGGACAGACTATCGCTACCGCATTATGTATAATTCCTATGATGTATCATCAATGCTCAAGCAGGGCTCAAACGGCATCGGTGCAATGCTTGGCTCAGGATGGTATAGCGACTTGAATATCTTTACTTCTGTAAATGTCGATCCTTATGGTATCAAGCAGTCGATGATGGCCAAGCTTGTCGTGACATTTGAGGATGGCACTTCGCAGACAGTTGTAACTGATGGCAACTGGAAGAAATATGACAATGGTCCAGTCGTGAGAAACGGCTTCCAGTTTGGCGAGGATTATGATGCACGCAAGGAAGTAGATGGTTGGAAAGATGGCGGATTTGACGACAGCGCCTGGGAGAAAGCTGATATCTTTGAGCGTCCTGCTGCGCCTGTACAGATTCAGGCCTATGTCGGACTTCCTATCCAGAACAATATCACTCTCGATGCAATTTCGGTGAGCGAGCCGGTCAAGGGTACATTTGTCTATGACTTCGGAAAGAACGT
>JAFNUQ010000055.1 GCA_017383945.1 Bacteroidales bacterium
AACTCCTGCTTTGAGAGAATCACGACTGCATCGTCAGACCTGAGGCGCTGATCCTCTGTCCAATAGATGAATCTTTCCAGGATCTTCTGGTCACGTTCTCTTATAAGCTCTCTGTTTCTTCCTTTTCTTGCCATATTACAGTTTCCAACTATTATCTTGTCCATACTTTCGGACCGCATCCTCTAGCACCTGCCGGAATTCGGGTCTCTGCTTCAGCAGCTCGACAAACATTCCTGTCATCATGTGAGCTGAACCACCGACCAGCAGTGCTCTGTTATCCTCGATGATTACTGTTACCGAGTGGTCGATTCTATCCTCCGGCTTTCGCTCCTCATTTCTCTTGATAAGCTTTACCAACGCCAACGCTTTAGCATCTATTTCCGTAGGGGCAATCTGCTTTGTTACCTTCTTTGCCATGTCGAGCCCTCCTATGCTTCAGTCATTCCCAGTGGCAGCTGCACCCATGCGTTGGTCTTCTCATCCTTGATGTAAGCCTTGAGGTAGGTTCTCGAAGTCTGAGGCTGGTATGCCTCCTCGATGATCTTAACACCCTCGATGAACTCAGCAGAACCGGACTCCTCAGCCATCTTGCGCAGCTGGATAACTCTTGATGCCTTGAGTGTTCCCTTTGCATCCTTGGCAAGAAGCCTCATCACCATCTTGACCAGAGCCTGCGACTTCTCGTCCGATGCGAGCGACTGGATGTAGTTTTGCACCTTGGCGATACCTTCATCCGCGGTGTCGAGGTATCCATCGGTCACGTAGTTGCCGAGAACAATTCTCATAGTGGCCTTACTGTTGGTGAAGGTGTGCGACTGGTTGTTAAGATCTTCGCCCTTCTCCATCTTGAACATCTCAGCTTTCATCTCCAAGATTGCCGAGAACTCTTCGAATACCTTTTTCTTGTGGTTCGTAAGGCATTCGGACATTGTTCGAAGACCTGGCATCATTGACTCGATGGCGTCATCTACCATCTCTCTGTAGTCCTCGCGCATCTGCTTTGCAGCATTCTTCGCTTCTTCGGCCTTCTGAGCCTCCTGAAATGCCCCGAACTGGGCCATCTCAGCGTCAGTCATAGTGACTGTTGTCTGTCTAATCTCTTCCATTGTTACTGTGTTTTTATGATAAATACTTCGGTTTGTTTGTTGTTTTCGATACAGGGATGAGCATATTGTTAAGCTGCTCACGTGACTTGGCGTCCTCAGCTTCCTTGATACTCTTGAGACCTCCGTTTCTGAGGATGGCTTCAAGCTTTTTGACAAGCGCCTTCATCTCTTCGACTGACATCTCGTATAAGAGCTTACCGGCAATCTTCGGCGACAGTAGAAATGCGTTGACTTCATCCCAGTTGTCGATAGTGTTGATGCCTAGCCTTCCGACTCTCAGAAGCACCGCTGAACGTGCCTTCTTGATCTGCTGTTCATAAGCGGTCTTATTGTATCGACCCTCAAGAGCATCGCAGAGCTCATTGTATTCATCGGCCTTCATCTGGCTCAGATGGGTCGTGCGACCGTCTGTAAACTGTAGAACCAGCTCGTCCTTGTCGATGTGTTGCTGCTGGCCGAAAATCGCCCAGAATCGCGCGTAACGGGTGCATTTCTTGCCCTTTGGTTCTGACTTGTCTGTCTTAGCTTTGCGTGCCATAATACCAGTCTTTAAAGTCCTTGTGTTTATTGTTCCAATACTCATGCCCCTGGCGGGTCTTATCCCATTTGAAGGCTGCTGCTATAGTGTTCAAGTGATACTGACCTTGAAGGATCCTCGTCGCTTCTCTTTTGGTCATCTTGCCCACCTCCTTAAGATTGCAGACAAACGCCCTGATCCATTTCTGCTGATGCAGCCATTCGCTGATCTCTCTTTCAGTTTTCATTATACCACTCTAAAAATTGTTTATTAATATCTTCCCAGTAATCCTCTCCTTCTGGCGTAGCTAGCCAAATGAAGCTATTTACTAGCGTGATTTCACCCCAAAAACCGCGGATATATTCATCAGCATTCTCGACATCCTGCAGCCTCATATTCTCTACCCAGGCGTCAAACCATTCCTGCTTCTCAAGCCATTTGGCCAGAGCTGCGCTAGTCCTCCTGCCCATCATCCACCTCCTTTTTGTCTCTGCCGTAAGCCCAGCGTGCTCCCTCGTCCCAAATCACCTTCTCACCGGTCTCACCGTAGAATCGTCCGTGACTGAAAGCCTTGAACCCGCTTACCCAGATCTTGATATCCGCCAAAAACTTGATATCCTGTGCTACCTTGCCCTTAGGTTGCTTGCCTTCTGCCTGGCAGACGAAGATGATCAGCTTCTTGCCCGCATACTTTGTCCTGAGCTCGTGGAACTGACTCTTCTTGAGTCCCATTGCCTGCGGAGAATCGATAACCACCACATGGGCAGACTCTCTTTTCTCAAGGCGCTCCATCAGTTCGTCAAAGCTATCTATACATAC
>JAFNUQ010000056.1 GCA_017383945.1 Bacteroidales bacterium
GAAGTAGAGTCTGTTAAGTCTGCTTTCTATAAGTTGTTGTCAAAACTTAAAGGTGACAATGCCGAGTCTGAGTCAAGCATGAACAATCCTTTTGACGCTGTAGAGCAGAATTTCAAGGCAATGTATGCTGATTATAAGAAGGAGAGACTCGAGTTTAACAAGGTACAGGAGCAGCAGAGAGAAGAGAATCTTGCTAAGAAGCAGGCTATCATCGAAGAACTCAAGGCTCTTGTTGAAGGTGCTGATGACGTGAGCTCACAGTTCCCGGCATTCCGCGAGCTTCAGAATCGTTGGAGAGAGGCCGGCCCGGTACCTACCAAGTCATACAGAGACATCAATGACTTATACCAGTTCTACGTAGAGAAGTTCTACGATATGGTTAAGATTAACCGCGATCTCAGAGATCTTGATTTCAAGAAGAATCTTGAGGCTAAGCTCGCATTCTGCGAGGCTGCTGAGAAGCTTGCTGAAAATGAAAACGTTGTCAACGCTTTCTATGAGCTCCAGAAGCTCCACGAGCAGTGGAAGGAGTTTGGTCCTGTAGCAAAGGAGAAGAGAGATGAAATCTGGAATCGCTTCAAGGCTGCAACTGCAGTTATCAACAAGAGATATCAGGCTCATTTTGAGGGTATCAAGGATCAGCAGAAGGAAAACCTTGTAAAGAAGGAAGCTCTTTGCCAGAAGGTTGAAGAGATTGCTGCAAAAGAGATCAAGACTTCTTCTGAGTGGAATGTCTTTACAAAAGAGGTTGAGGATGTTCAGGCAGAATGGCGCAAGATCGGCTATGCAACCAAAAAGGATAATCAGAAAGTTTATGACCGTTTCAGAGCTGCCTGTGATGCGTTCTATGCACGTAAGAGAGATTTCTATACATCTATCAAGGGTAGCATCAACGATAGCGTAGAGAAGAAAATGGCTCTTATTGAGCAGGCTGAGGCTCTCAAGGATAGCAAGGATTGGAAGAAGACAACAGATCAGTTTATCTCTCTCCAGAAGCAGTGGAAGGAGATTGGTGGTATCCCACGCAAGAAGTCTGAGAAGTTGTGGACAAGATTCCGCGCTGCTTGTGATGAGTTCTTTGCTGCACGTGATGCTGCATCTCTTGCAGAAAACGACTATTTTGCAAACCTCAAGGCCAAGAAGAGGCTCATCGAGGAAATTCTCGCCTACGAAGTTTCAGAAAACGAGGCAGAGAACGCAGATATGTACAGACAGTTCTCAGGGCACTGGGCTTCAATTGGTCACGTGCCTTTTAAAGAGAAGGATAATATCAATGGCGCATACAAGGAGGCTATTAACAAGAAGTTCCCTCTTCTTGCTCAGCCACAGAGAGGTAGCCGCAATGCTGCTCCTAAGAGCGCAAAGAGCGTACTCATCAACAAGTACAATGCTCTTCAGCAGGATATTACCACTTATGAGAACAATATCGGATTCTTTGCTGCATCAAAGAATAGCGCACCGCTTATCGCTCAGATGCAGTCTAAGATAGAGGATGCAAAGGCTCAGTTGCTTGAGCTCGAAGCACAGATCCGTAAAGCAGAGGAGGATGAGCAATAATGGATAAGAATTCGATTATTGGTTTTGTCCTCATCGCATTAATCTTTATCGGTTTTACATCTTTTGAAGCCAATCGTGGTCGCAAGATCGCTGAGGCTCAGGCTCAAGCTGATTCAATTGCTCTTGCAGAGAAATTGGCTTGGGAGGCGGAGCATCCGGTAACTGATCGTGTGCAGGTAGTTGAGCAGCATAATGTTTATAAAGACTCTTCTATTGAGTTGGCATCTAAGGCTGCTGCCGAGATTATCGCTCTTGAGAACGATAAACTCAAGGTTGAGTTTACAACAAAGGGTGCTCAGCCATATAGCGTCAATGTAAAGGATTATTATAACTACGATAGTACTGCATTGTATATTTTCAAGCCAGGTCAGGCTGAGTATTCAATCAGTGTCTATGCCGGTGAGTATATCCATACAAAGGACTTTACCTTTACTGTTGTGGAAAACACCGATAGTACTGTGGTTATGAGACTTCCGTTCTCAAATGGAGGTTATATTGAACAGAAATATGTCCTTCTTAAGGATAGCTACAGAGTAAATAACTATCTCTCTTTTGTGGGCTTGGATGGCGTGATTCCACGCAATGTGAGTGTGTTTGATATTGACTATAATATCACAGTTCCACGCATGGAGAAGGGTTACAAGAACGAAGTTCAGTATTCAAAACTCAACTACTATTTTGAAGGCGACAAGAAGCCTGAGGAAGTGGGCCGTGGCCGTAGCGGTAGTGAGAGAGTTGATTCAAAACTTAGCTGGTTTGCTTTCCAGCAGCAGTTCTTCTCTGCAATCTTCAGAGCTCCGCAGCAGTATTCGTCAGGTGAGATGTCAATCAATTTCTTCCCGGAAAATGATCCTGACCATAACTTGATGGCTTGTAATGCAAAGATGCGATCTGAGTTCTCCGCATCACAGAATACTACTATCCCGTTTGAGTTCTACTTCGGTCCAAACCACTATCAGACTCTCAAGAGCTATGACCATAACTATGAGAAGATTATTCCTCTCGGTGGTTCATTGGTGGGTTGGTTTACAAAGTATGCAATCATCCCGATGTTTAACTTCTTCAGCCGTTTCATTGAGAGTTTCGGTCTGATCATCCTCCTCATGACTCTTGTCATCAAGCTTGTTGTGTTCCCATTTACATACAAGTCTTTTGCTTCATCAGCAAAGATGAGTGCCCTCAAGCCTGAACTTGATAAGATCAACGCTAAGTATCCAAATTCGGATAATCAGCAGGAGATGATGAAGAAGCAGCAGGCTACGATGAATCTATATAAGAGGGCAGGAGTGAGTCCTATGGGCGGATGTCTTCCAATGCTCTTTACATTCCCAATCCTTTGGGCGATGTTTAGATTCTTCCCTGCATCTATCGAGCTCCGTCAGCAGTCGTTCCTCTGGTGTGATGACCTTTCTGCCTATGACTCGATCATCGATTATGGCACTAAGCTTCCAATCCTTGGAGACCACCTTTCTTTGTTTGCCCTTTTGATGGCAGTGACAATGTGGCTCTACTCAAAGATGACGATGTCTTCACAGCCAAATGCCAACGATCCAAGCGCTGCTTCAATGAGATTTATGAGCCTCTGGATGATGCCTATTATGATGTTCTTCATCTGTAATAGCCTCTCAGCAGCACTTAGCTACTACTACCTCCTTTCTCAGCTCATCTCTATCGTTCAGACTTGGGCAATCAGAAAGAGCATCAAGCCTGAGGTTGTGCTGGCAAAGCTCAAGGAAAACGAAGGCAAGCCAATCCCTAAGAGCAAATGGCAGCAGAGACTTGAAGAAGCGCAGAAGCTCCAGGAGAAGCAGATGCGTGAGCAACAGAAGAGATATAGATAATGATCAAAGACAATCTCAATAATATTTTAGAAACGCTGCCACCAGAGCTTAAACTGGTGGCAGTTTCTAAATTCCATCCGCTTGAAGCGATTCTTGAGGCCTATGATGCAGGACAGCGTCTCTTCGGCGAGAGTAGACCGCAGGAACTCTCTAAGAAAGTAGCTGCACTTCAGGAGTCCCATCCGGAGATACTTGAAAATATAGAATGGCATTTTATCGGTCATCTTCAGACCAATAAGCTCAAGTTTGTGCTTCCTTATGCGCACTTGGTGCAGTCTGTGGATAGCACACATCTTCTGGATGCGATAAATGCCTGGGGTAAATCGGCCGGCAAGAAGATCAACGTCTTGCTTGAAATGCACGTTGCGGCAGAAGAAAGCAAGCAGGGATTTGCCGAAGAGGAGATCCTTGATATACTTTTCCGTGCGGGTTCTTACTCCCACATAAACTTCTGCGGTTTGATGGGGATGGCGACATTTACTGATGATGAGGAATGCATTCGCGCGGATTTTGCGCGCATCAGCGATTACTTTGCCTACCTAAAAGATTTGTTCCCTGAGCTGGAGAGCTTCAAGGAACTATCTATTGGCATGTCTTCCGACTATTTGATTGCTCTGGAGTATGACGCTACGATTGTGCGCGTGGGTACTTCAATCTTCGGTGAGCGACAATATTAATCAAAGGCCAGACCGGAATATCTTCTGATATAGAAGTCGTCAATTGTTCCTTTGCCCTTGCGGGTGACGAGGAAATTGACGATTTCTGCTATTTCCTCGGTCTGAATGAGCTCGTCCGCCTTGATGTCCGGACGCATCTGCTTTACCATTTCTGTTGCGACACCGCCTGGGCTGATGAGATGAACTCTGATGCCAAATGGCTGTACTTCCTTGGCAAATACCTTGGTGAAGCCGGTCAGCGCGTGCTTTGAGGATGCATAAACGGATTGGTTGGCATAGCCCTTAAATCCCACAACGGATGCGATATTGATCACTATCGGTTTCTCGGATTTCTTGAGATATGGGAGGGCGGCCTTGCTGATGAAAAATGGAGCCTTTGCGTTAACTCTGAAGATCCTGTCCCAAAGCTCCGGTGTTGCCTCGTGGAAAGGACCTGCGTGAGAGAGTCCTGCACAGTTGACAAGCAGGTCAATCCCGCCAAATGCTTTAACTGTCTCATCGATAACCTTGTCGTATGAGCTTTCCTCACCGAGGTCTGCCTCGATGCATAGGCATTTGACTCCTGTAGCTTCTATTTCAGAGGCTGCTTGTTCAAGCGATGCCTTATCCCTGCCGGTAATTGCAAGGTTGTAACCTAGTCCGGCCAGCTCAAGTGCTATGGTCTTTCCGATTCCGCGCGATGCGCCTGTAACCAATCCTGTCATATGTGATTATTTGATGAGGTTTATCATTGCTCTTGCTACCTTTCTTGATGCTCCCGAGCCTCCGAGCGAATCCCTGATAGCTTTGTAGTCATCAAGCATCTGCTGTCTGTATCTGCCGTCCTCAATGAGGCTGCGGACCTCCTGAGTTATGGCTTCTGCTGTAAATTTGTCCTGTATCAGCTCCTTAAAGGCGAGCTTGTCAATGCAGAGATTTCCGAGTGAGATGTATTTGATGTTCTTTAGTACATTGAGGATTTTTGTAGCTGCAAAGTAGGTCAGGGCAGAGGTGTTCCATACGACCACCTGCGGTGTGCCGATGAGCGCTGTTTCCAGCGAGGCTGTACCCGAATTCACAACGGCTGCCTCAGCTCCGCTAATGATGTCGTAGGTGCGGCCAAATACCAGCTTTACATTGCTGCGGCCGGCAATATGCTGCTCGTAGTCTTCTTTGCTGCGTGCTGGGGCTCCTGCTACAATGAATTGATAATCTGCATATTGGCTCATTTTGCTGAGCTTGTCGACCATCTCCATGCAGATTGGGAGAGAGCGCGAGATTTCTGCTTTTCTTGAGCCGACCAGCAGCGCGATATATTTGCCTTCGGCAGGCTTTGAATAATGATGACTGTCGATGGCATCCAGAAGTGGATTGCCTTCATAGATAAATGGGATCTCAGCCTTTGTAAAGTATGGGATCTCAAACGGAAATACGATAAAAAGCTGGTCCACCCAGGCTTTGAGCTTGCGATTGCGTCCCTCTCTTGATGCCCAGGTCTTGGGTGCTATATAATAGAAGACTTTTATGCCGTTGTCGTGGCAGAATTTAGCAATCTTCATGTTAAAACCAGGGTAATCAATCAGGATTACTACATCTGGTTTCCAATTGAGGATATCATTCTTGCAAAACTTGAGATTGTCAAGGAGCTTTGTTGCCTTGCCCAGAACCTCGATAAGGCCCATCACTGCCCCTTCCTTGTAATGCTTTACCAGGTGTGAGGCATATTTACCTCCCTTGGTGGCTTCGGTCATAAAGTCGCCGCCCCAGTAACGGAACTCAGCTTCAGGGTCTTCTGCAATCAAGCCTTTGATGAGGTTGCTGCCGTGAAGGTCACCGGATGCTTCTCCTGCTATAATGTAATATCGCATAGTCTGTCTTTTTCTGCGTGGTCGGAGTTGTCGATGTTGTGTGGAGTGATGGTGATGTAGCCCTCTTCAAGCAGAAGGTGGTCTGCCGGATATATGTTGCCTTCGTCACTTGTGAAATCTCCGGCCATAACATAGACTTCCTCTCCTTCTTCGAGGTTTCTGAGATATTCCATCGCTTCGTCAGAAGGCTTCTTGCCTGTTCTTTCAAGGAACTCGTTGTAATCCTGGTATTCTTTTTCCCAATGAGCCATACCCATATGGCAGAGCTTTACGCCTTTGATCTGCTCTGCCGGAAGGTCTGGGAAGTTGATATTGAAGAACTGGCCTTTGTCACCGCTTTTCTTTTCCAAAATTTGGTCTATCAGACTTGGCAACAGTGCTTTGATGCTGGAAAAATCAGCATCTGGGTCATAGCTGTCCAGGCTCACGCCAATCGAAGGGATGCCGTTGACAGCACC
>JAFNUQ010000057.1 GCA_017383945.1 Bacteroidales bacterium
ACAAGCAGATTGCCGAGAATCCATTTGGCACAAAGGTTATCCCTGCTTGGAGACCTGACAAGGCTATGGCTATCGAGGATCCTAAGAGCTACAACGAGTACCTTCAGAAGCTCGGAGAGGCTGCCGGCATGGAAATCCGCACATATGCACAGCTTCAGGAGGCTCTTCAGAAGCGTCACGACTTCTTTGCAACTATGGGTTGTAAGCTTTCTGACCACGGTCTTGAGAACTTCTATTCAGCAGACTACACTGAGGCTGAGATCGAGGCAATCTTTGCCAAGGTTCTCGCCGGCAACAAGCCAGAGCCAGTAGAGCTTGAGAAGTTCCGCAGCGCATTCCTCTTTGATCAGGCAGTTATGGATGCAGAGGCAGGCTGGACACAGCAGTTCCACATCGGCGCAATCCGCAACAACAACTCTAAGATGTTTGGCCTCGTGGGTCCTGATACAGGTTACGACGCTATCCACGATCTTGAGATCGCTGCAGCTGGCAACAAGTTCTTTGACCGCATCACAGCAGCTGGCAAGCTCGCTAAGACTATCCTTTATTGCCTTAACCCTAAGGACAATGAGGTAATGATGACTATGGCTTATACATTCAACGACGGCACTTGCCCTGGCAAGATGCAGTTTGGTTCAGGTTGGTGGTTCCTCGATCAGGAGGTAGGTATGCGCCGCCAGATGGACGCACTCTCAGTACTTGGTCTGTTCAGCCGCTTTGTGGGTATGCTCACAGACTCTCGTAGCTTCATCAGCTATCCTCGTCACGAGTACTTCCGCCGCATCCTCTGCGACGTTGTGGGTACAGACGTAGAGGCTGGCAAGCTCCCAGCAAGTGAGATGGAGCGCATCGGTCAGATGATCGAAGATATCTCATACAACAACGCAAAGAACTACTTTAATTTCTAGAAATATGAATCTCGACAATAATCCTAATTATCTCAAGGCCCTTGAGTACATTGAGAACACAGACCTCAACACACTCGAGCCCGGAAAGCATATGATTGACGGTGACAACCTCTTTGTAAACATCGTTGATTCTCAGATGAAGACTCCGGAGCAGGCAAGACTCGAAGTTCACGATGTCTATATCGACATCCAGGTTCCTCTTTCAAAAGATGAGAGCTTCGGCGTGAAGCCTCGCAAGGATTGCCAGGAGCCTGACGGCGAGATGGACACAGTGAAGGACCTTCTTTTCTTCAAGGATAAGGACTGGACCACAGTGACTGTAAAGGTGGGTGAAGCTATCACCTTTGAGCCAGATACAGCACACGCTCCACTCATTGGAGAAGGCACTATCCACAAAGCGATCTTCAAAGTAAAAGTAGCATAATACATTAACCATCGGAAAGGGTGCCTGCAAAGACGCCCTTTCTTTTCTTTTATCCCATGAAATTACTCATCCTCCTGACATTTCTCTGGTTCAGTGCAGAGAAAAGCATAGACTACTCTGTCTCAAAAAACGCAGATCCTGTTGTAGAAGTTGCTCTTGAGATGTGGTCGGACGACCTTGAGATGGTCACAGATTCCCGTCCAAGCAAGATCACCAGCAGTTCAAAAGCCGGCATTAGAGTTATCCAATACAACAAGGACAGAGTTAATCTCAAGGCTCTAGGAGTTCCTGCAGCCATCGCAGACTCTCTAAAGACACTCAACGAAGCCTTCTATGTGGGCACCCACAACGGCAAAGTGATAGTTGTGGGGTCGGACGGTCGTGGCACCGCCTACGGCATCCTAGAGCTCTCTCGTCTGGCAGGAGTATCTCCGTGGGTATGGTGGGGCGATGCCAAGCCACAGAAGCGCACTTCGCTTGAGCTCCCTGACGGCTACAGCACATTCCAGCATCCGTCTGTCGAGTATCGCGGATTCTTCCTCAACGACGAGGATTGGGCCTTCCGCGTATGGGCAGCGCAGCACCATTCGCCGCAGGGCGATGATGTGACTATCAGCGCAGACAGCTACCGCGAAATGTTCAAGCTCCTGCTTCGCCTTCGCGGCAACACTCTCTGGCCGGGAATGCATCCGCAGACCACAGCATTCTTCCAGGTGGATGGAGCAAAGGAGGCGGCAGACTCGTGCGGCATTTTCATCGGCACTTCGCACTGCGAGCCTCTGCTCCGCAACAATGTGGGCGAATGGGACGTGGCTGTGCGTGGCCGCTATAACTACCTCACAAACAAGCAGGCAGTGCAGGATTACTGGACTGAAAGGCTCGTCGAGATGGGCGATGCCCCTGGTCTTTATACCATCGGCATGAGAGGCATCCACGACGGATCGATGGAAGGTCTGAGCCGCGCTTCTATTGACGAGAAGACGGTTGCTCTCCAGGAGGTAATTGATGATCAGAGAGTTATGCTCCAGAAATACATCAACAAGGACATCACCAAAGTTCCTCAGATGTTTATGCCTTATAAGGAGGTTCTGGAGATTCTTGAAAATGGCCTGAACGTGCCTGAGGATGTGACTATCGTGTGGTGCGACGACAACTACGGCTATATGACACGTCTCAGCGACCCGGAGCAGCAGAAGCGCAGCGGTGGTGGCGGTGTATACTACCACCTCAGTTACTGCGGACGTCCCCATGACTATCTCTGGCTCACCACAACTCAGCCTGGTCTGATCTACAACGAGATGCGTCAGGCCTACGACCACAATGTCCGCAAGCTATGGGTAGCCAATGTCAATGATCCGAAGAAGGCTGCTTATGACCTTGAATTCTTCCTTGATATGGCTTGGAATATTGAGTCTGTGGGCCCACAGAGCATCAACGCACACCTCAGGAATTGGCTCACCAGAGAGTTTGGGGCCAAGGCTGCAGATGTCCTGTATGAGCCTATGGTAGAATATTATCGACTATGCTCGATGCGCAAGCCGGAGTTTATGGGCTGGAGTCAGGTAGAACTTCCAGACAAGCAGCGTTATCCTCTCGGCCTATCGCAGGTCACTGATACAGAGTTTAGTTTCTCAGAGTTTGGCAACGAAGCACAGCGACACATTGATAAATATCGCGGAGTACAGGCTGCTACCCGCAAGGCAAAGGAGCTCATCCCTGAACGCAGCAAAGACTTCTACTATGCCATTATCAGCTACCCTGTAGAAGCCACTACTGCAATGATGGAGAAGATGCTCTATGCTCAGAAAGCACGCAGTCGCAACCGCACTACATATTCGCCAGGCCCTTGGAAAACAGACACAACAATGCTTGTATCATCGGCACTCAGCAGTCGTGCCTACCAGAGAATTCTCTCGATGACAGACTATTACAACAACGAGCTTGCCGGTGGCAAATGGAAAGGTTCAATGAACCAGGCGCCACGCGACCTCTATGTCTTCTGGGCACCTCAGCTTCCTATCGTATTGGCTGACAACGAGGCAGAAGCCTACATCAAGCGCGCCGAGGGCTGGAAAGCAGAGCCGCTCAGCTCTAGCGGCAATGATTACCTGGCACGCAATGCGGCAACATTTGCTTCAAGCTCAGCAGCTGTAACGCCTGTGCAGAATCTCGGCCATAGCGGCGCCGCAGTGCCTGTAGCAAAGGGAGAGAGCCTTAGCTATAAGTTCAGCACCGCTCGCTCGGGCAAAGCGGTAGTGCGAGTGGCAGTCATCCCTACCCAGGCCAATGATCGCGGTGATATCCGATTCAGCGTCAGCGTGGATGGAGCAGAGCCGGTGGTATTCTCAATCAAGGAGCCATACAGAAGCGACCGCTGGAAACTCAACGTAATGCGCGGACAGGCGGTGGTAGAGCTTCCGCTTGAGCTCGCAGAAGGCGCTCACACTCTCACCCTTGCAGCCCTGGATGACCATATCATCTTTGACCAATGGATGGTAGATTACAAGCCAGGCCGCAAGTTCTATGTTTTCCCTGTGGAATAAACTTTACTCTTAGAGATATGGGAAGAAGAAAATATACAAGAAAGGAGATTGAAAAAGCGGAGACTTTTTTAGCCATTAGTTTTTTCTGTACTATTTTTTTGGGAATAATATTTGCCTTAACTATGGATTTCGTAACGCAATATTACGGAGATGGGCCTATATTCGATTTTATTACAGAATGGGCTATTGCCTCTTCCTATACGGTTCTTGCCGCCCCTATTATTCTCTATGTTCTCGGCCTTATCGTTGGCTCGTTTATTGGAATTGATATTGGACCTAAAACAAGAAAGTAGTATGGATATAGAATTATTATATGAACTTCTCGCAAATTTGATATTTATCCTTCCGTTTATCAGTATAAACGTTATGGTTATTGCCGCTATCAGGTATATCTATATGCTTTTCAACGAGAAGCCTCGGAGGACTATGACGTGGGAAGAGCATTGCACGATGACCGAAGAGGAATGGAAGAAGAAGATGGAAGAGGAGGGGGAGAATGTCTATTAATAAGATTGACCTTTTTTAACTTTAGCCTATAAGCGACAACACACATATTACCTAATTGAGCGCTATGTTAGTTGTGAATTGCTTTCGAATTTTTTAACTTTAGCCTACAAGCAACAACAGAAGCCGAGCTTGTGAAGTTCTCTCTCTTGGTACTTAAATACTCGCTTCTGGTTGATCATAATGATTGCCCAGCGAATCTGGTACTTTGAAAGAAGTGTTCTTGTCTGTTTCATTGTTGTGTTTTTGTTATATAATTTTTATCTTCGCCATACCTACCAAGTCAGAGGGTGGGTGGCTGCCCACCCTCTTTCTTTGGATTTAGAGTGCTATTTCGAAGCTCACTCTAATTTTCCAGATTTTGAAAGAAATTCTAAAACACATAATTTCAAAAATCGGTAGGTTTTTGTTTTCAATTTTAGCAGAGAAAACTTCGCTGCCGTCTCTGTGACTGGTTGTGAATTGCTTTCGAA
>JAFNUQ010000058.1 GCA_017383945.1 Bacteroidales bacterium
CGTTAAATTGTTGAGTTTGCATTTGATTCAGGTATCACTCATTTTGACCTTGCAAACAACTATGGCCCTCCATATGGCTCCGCTGAGGAGATGTTTGGACGTATATATAAAGAGAGTCTGAAGTCTCATCGAGATGAGATCCTTATCACAACAAAAGCCGGTCATGATATGTGGCCGGGACCATATGGTGAGTGGGGTTCTCGTAAAAATCTTTTTGCTTCACTTGACCAGAGTCTAAAGAGGATGGGACTTGATTATGTGGATATCTTCTATTCTCACCGTCCAGATCCAAACACGCCACTTGAAGAAACTATGCAGGCTCTTGTTGATATAGTACGTTCCGGTAAGGCTCTCTATGTGGGTATCTCAAAGTATCCTCAAGATATGGCAGAGCAGGCCTATGCCTACCTCCGCGAGCAGAAAGTGCCTTGCCTGGTATATCAGGGCCGTTATAGTATGCTTGACAGAGCAGTAGAGGAGGATGTGCTTGAGGGTGCAGCAGCAGCTGGAGCAGGTTTTGTGGCATTTTCTCCACTGGCTCAGGGACTCCTTACGGATAAATATCTAAATGGTATTCCTGAAGGCTCACGTATGACTGTCAACCATTTCCTGAAGAAAGATGTCCTCACTGATGATCTTGTTGCCCAGCTCAAGGCTTGGAACGAGGAAGCTGCAGAGCAGGGACTCAGCCTTGCGCAATATGCCCTGAAGTGGATATTGCGTCGCCCTGAAGTGACATCAGTGATCGTGGGAGCAAGCTCAGTAGAACAGCTCAAAAATAATCTTGAAGCTATTAAATAATGGAAAAAACCTGGCGATGGTTTGGAAGTAAAGACCGCATCACCCTCCAAATGTTAAGACAGATAGGCGTGGAGGGTGTTGTGAGTTCTTTATATGATGTTCCTAACGGCGAGATCTGGACTCCGGAAGCTATCAATGCTCATAAAGCACAGATCGAAGCAGCAGGCCTGAAATGGTCTGTAGTTGAGAGTCTTCCTGTGAGCGAAGCTATCAAATATGGTGGTCAGCAGCGCAATCGACTCATTGCACGATATAAACAAAGTCTCATCAACCTAGGAGAGGCAGGCATAAAAACCGTCTGTTATAACTTTATGCCTGTGATTGATTGGGTGAGGACCGACTTGCTCCGGCCTTGCGAAGACGGGGCGTATAGTCTCTATTTTGATAAGGCTAAATATGCCTACTTTGACACATATATAGTAAGAGGGGAGAGTGCCCGGCAGGATTATGACAAAGAGCTGCTTGCAAGAGTAGACGCCCTCGCTCCGATGATGACTGATGCAGATAACGCTCAGCTCATAGATACTATAATAGTCAAGACGCAGGGCTTTATCAGCGGAAATATCAAAGAAGGGGATGCTGATCCGGTCGGACTTTTCCGCGAGCTCCTGTCGCACTATGATGGGGTTACAAAGCAGGATCTGAGAGAAAACCTACGTTATTTCCTTTCTGAAATAATGCCCGTGTGCGAGGAATATGGTATCAATATGTGCATTCACCCTGATGACCCGCCGATGCCGGTATTTGGCTTGCCGCGCATCGTGTGTGATGCCGAGGATATTGCGTGGATTCTGAGCGCAGTAGATAATCCTCATAACGGACTTACATTCTGTGCAGGAAGTTTGTCTTCAGGCGCCCATAACGATGTGCTTGAAATGGCCGAGCGCTTTGCTTCCCGTATCCGTTTTGTCCATCTTCGCAGTTGCGAAGTCTTGCCGGGCGGCGATTTCATTGAGGCTCCCCACACGGGCGGACGTGCCGATCTGGTGGCATTAGTGCAGATATTCGAGCAACTTGAAGAAAAGCTGCCGATGCGCGTGGACCACGGTCGCACGATTCTCTCTGACGAGCAGACAAGCGACAATCCGGGATATAGTTTCCACGGGCGAATGCTTGCGCTTGCTCAGGTCGAGGGCATCATTACAGCAGTCAGACACCAATTAAACAAATAATAGTAATGCAGGTTTCATTTGATATCAGCGGCAAGGTTGCCGTAATTTCCGGAGCAGCTGGCGTGCTTGGCGGCTCTCTAGCCAGACATTTTGCTTCGCAAGGCGCAAAAGTGGTAGCGCTGGTGCACAAAGAAGAACAGGTTGCAGCTTGTGAGCAGGAGCTCAATGAGCTTGGTACTGAGGCGGTTGCGATAGCTTGCAATGTGCTGGAAACAGCAAGCCTGGAGGCAGTGGCGCAGCAGGTTCTGGACCGTTGGGGAAAGGTAGATATTCTTATAAATGTTGCAGGAGGAAATGTTGCAGGCGCCAATGTGATGCCGGATCAGCATTTTTATGATATGAAGATAGAGGATTGGGATAAGGTCCTTGATCTCAATCTCAATGGCACGGTCTATCCTTGTCACGTGTTTACAAAAATATTTGCAGCTCAAGGATATGGCTGCATCCTGAACATCTCATCAATGGCTGCTTATGATGCGATCTCGCGCGTAGCTGGATATGGCGCAGCCAAGACTGGCGTCTCAAATTTCACCAAATGGCTCGCTGCAGAGATGGCGATGAAATATGGAGAGAAGATCAGAGTCAATGCATTGGCTCCGGGATTCTTTATCGGAAAACAAAACAGAGCAGCTCTGCTCAACCCTGATGGAAGTCTCACCGAGCGTTCACAAAAAGTCTTGAATAAGACCCCTATGGGACGTTTTGGAGACATCAACGAGCTAAACGGAGCTGCCCAGTTCTTATGTAGTGACGCCGCATCTTTTATAACAGGAGTAGTTCTCCCGGTTGACGGCGGTTTCTCAAGTTTCAGCGGCGTGTAATATGAAGAAGAATCTTACATTTCTCCTCACTATAGTTGTCGCTCTGTCTGCATCAGCTCATAATGAGGATTACAAGTTGTGGTATGACGAGCCAGCCACAAGGTTTGAAGAAGCTTTGCCTCTAGGTAATGGACGTATTGGTTTAACAGTGTATGGTGGTGTAGAACAAGAAACCATCAATCTTAATGAAGAGACACTTTGGGGAGGTGGCCCGACCAATACCAATCCTACTCCGGATGCTTCACAATATCTACCTCAAGTCCGTGAACTTCTTTTTCAGGAAAAATGGACAGATGCACAAAAACTTCTTAGGAATATACAAGGTCCTAATAGCCAAACATTTGTGCCGATAGGAGATCTTAAGCTGCACCAATCTATCTCAGGGCCTGTCAGCGATTATTATAGAGATCTTGACTTAAATAATGCTATTGCTACTACTAGCTTTAATGCTGGCGGAGTGATGTTTAAAAGAGAGATTTTTGTTTCTGCACCAGCTCAAGTCGCAGTCATTAAAGTGACAGCTTCACAGCCCAAATCGATTACTATGAGTTTGACGGGCACGACTGCATTTGAACGAAGTATGCTGCAAAGTGTTGGAACTGACGAATTTGTTGTTAGCGGTGTGCTTCCGCGTAGCGTGGATAGCGACCGTAACTATGCTCTCATCTGGGAAGATTCAGAAGGATCAACAGGTATGCGCTATCAATATAGGGTAAAAGCTATAGTGAAGGATGGTAGCGTCACAACCAATCCCGGTTTGAGCATCAGCAAAGCGAGTGAAGTGGTGCTGCTGGTCTCTATTGCTACCAGTTTTAATGGTTTTGACAAGTGTCCTGATAAAGAAGGACGCGATGAAGAAACCCTTGCCTTAAGCTACTTAAATGCGGCCCAAGCGCGAGACTATGATACTCTTAAGGCTGAGCACATCGCAGATTATAAAAGCTATTTTGATCGCGTAAAGCTAGACCTGTCATATGACGGATCACGTAATAATATCCCGACAGATGTGCGCTTAGCTGATTATTCACGCGGGGTCAAGGATTTAGGCATAGAACAGTTGTATTTCCAGTTTGGACGTTATCTTCTCATCTCCGCTTCGCGTCCGGGAGGTATTGCTATGAATCTGCAGGGTATCTGGAATGACAAGCAGAGGCCTTCTTGGGGAAGCAACTACACTGTAAATATTAACCTGGAGATGAATTATTGGCCTGCAGAACCCCTCGGACTGAGTGAGTTGACAGAACCTTTGATCCATCAGATATGCAATCTGGAGGTAACAGGAAAGCAGATAGCAAGGAATTTTTATAAAATGGACGGTTGGGCTGTACACCATAATTCAGATATATGGGCACACGCAAATCCTGTCGGTTGGCAGGAGGGGGATCCTAAGTGGGCAAACTGGTCGCTTGGCTCTCCTTGGTTGAGTCAGCATCTTTATGAACACTATCGTTTTACGATGGATGAAGATTATCTCAGGAAGACTGCCTATCCTTTGATGAAAGGAGCAGCGGAGTTCTGTGAGGATTGGCTAGTAGAAAAAGATGGTTGGTTGATAACAGCCCCATCAACTTCTCCGGAAAATGTGTTCATTGACGAGCACGGCAAGAAGGGAGTTGTAACAATTGGTTCTGCGATGGACCTTGAGATTATTTGGGATCTTTTTAATAATCTTGCAGAAGCAGGAAGGATTATTGGAGAAGATAAAGCCCTAATAAAGCATTGGGAATCAGTGCGTGATAGACTCCATCCCTTGAGGATTGGCAAAAAGGGCAATTTGATAGAATGGTATAAGGACTGGGAAGATGAGGATCCGCAACATCGTCACGTGTCGCACCTCTTTGCGTTACATCCGGGTCGTCAGATCAATGTTTTAAAACATCCTGATCTAGCTAAGGCTTGCCGTCAGACACTTGAGGTCAGAGGCGATGGAGGCACAGGTTGGAGCAAGGCCTGGAAAATCAATTTCTGGGCACGCCTGCTTGATGGAGACAGAGCATATAAGCTATATCGTGAGTTGCTTAGCAAATCCACTCTTCCAAACCTATTTGATACTCATCCTCCTTTTCAGATTGATGGTAATTTTGGTAGTATTGCCGGCATCGCAGAAATGATGATTCAGAGCCAGTTTGATGAGATTCATCTTCTCCCGGCAATCCCTGCTGACTGGGCTGAAGGTGAGGTTTCTGGACTCAAGGCGCGAGGTGGATTTACTGTAGATATTGAGTGGAAAGGTGGAGAGCTCCATAAAGCTTATGTGCTTTCAGGCGCGGGTGTATATACAGGTTCAAAATGAATTAATGGCAGCTGTTAACGAAATGCGCGATGAGTTGGCTATTGGAAGATTTGGTAGATCATATACCGATTTATCAAACGAACAACGTTCGGCTATTGACAAA
>JAFNUQ010000059.1 GCA_017383945.1 Bacteroidales bacterium
AAGTTCCTCGTGGCTACCGCCTTCGTTGACATAAAGCACAAACGGACCGATAACTTTCTGCCAGAATTCTCCTTCTTCCACTGTGACTGAAGAACCACCATAGTGGCTGCTGCGCCAGTAATTCAGCACGCAAGGTGCGGCTGCTTTGTTGGTGTCGCGATGACCCATGAATTCGACTTTAGTTGGGCCGCCGCTGATATATTCCATTGAAGGATTGATGAGGTAAAAACCGATGTTTTCTGTGGTGCTGGCCCAGCCGAAAACCTGATTGTTGTAAAGGTTGGCAGTGTAGACATACTTATCGCCTGCAAAATGAGTTGCAGGGTAGTAGAAGTCGACATCCTTATCCACTGTCATCCAGTCAAACATCGGCGCAAGCTTGGCGCAGAAGCGTGCTTCTCCCAATGCAGAAGCAGGATAGCTCTCAGGGTGAGTGAAGATGCAGTAGGTGTAGATTTCAGATGCGCCGTCTTCAATAGCAAAGCGAATCTCCACGTCTGCTGCAAACTGTCCCTGTGGCGAAGCGCCCGGGCCGGTGCCCATCTTGCGGCCTTCTGCGATGCCCTTGATTGATACCTCAGCACGCTTGCCGCGGTTCTTGGCAGGGTCAATAGTCACAGTAGCTATCGCATCTCCTGTGCCGCGAGGGCCCATTGCATCGTGTGACCAGAATCCATACTGGTGGTCAGTCATGCCTCTGTTGAGACCATTAGGGTTGGCTCCCGGAGGATCAAGCACAAGGTCTGGCTCTCCCTGCTCATTGACACGAGTGGCAAGCATCTCCTTGCCGTTGAACTTATACGACACAAGGTCTCCTGACTCCTTGGCAACCATAGCACTGACTATTCCGTTGCTGAGAGTGTAGGTCTGAGCGTCTTCGGTGATGGTAACTGCTCCCTTGCTGCAAGAAAGCATACAAAGGCTCAAAGCCAAAAATCCTAAAATTCTTTTCATATAGTAGTGTTATTTACATTGCTGGTCAAGCCATTTGATAATATTAATCTGCGTGCTCTCGCTGAGACGTCCGATGTCTTCAGGTGTCATGAGTTTCAGTTGTGAGCTAGCTTCTTGCAGATCAAACACTTGCGCTGCTCCTGTGACTGTCTCTTGTGCCCATCCGATCTCAGTCTCTCTATCCATTGTAGGCTGCACGATGAGCACTCCGCGAGGGGCAGAGAGCGCAATAAGATCAGTATAATTGTAAGGGATTCTATCCTCTGAGCCTTTGAATAAGCCCATCTTAGGCAACATTGCATACATCTCATAACGCTGTTCAAGATCGGTGAAACCACACACTGAAACAACGTTTTTGATCCTCTCATCGAGAGCAGAAGCATAGAGGCCCACAGTTCCACCCATCGCAAAACCTAGTACGGAAATGTTGTCCTCCTGTACCAAAGGATCTTTCTGTGCTGCTGTGATCACCGAGCTCACGTCCTCGATCATCCTGCCCAGGCGCGACCACTCCGGATATCTGTCATAGAAGGTCGTATATTCCTCAAAGCGAGAACCAAATCCTGTCTGATCAAATGCCACAACTGCATAGCCGGACTTGGCGAGTTCTAGAATCGGGTGTATAGATGTGCGGTAAACCCACATATAGCCAAGAGGGTAGTGGAAGCCGTGCAGCCATACTACCGTCGGAAGTTTTGTGCCCTCAGGTGTGCCTGTAGGGTAGTAGATGTCTGCTGTGAGGTTGTCCGGGCCATAGCTGATGCGCTTAGAACTCACGCCGGCAGCGTATTCGGCAGTCCAACCAAATTCGCTGATCTTCCTGTTTGCTACCCAAGCAGCCACATCTGGTTTCAGCTGTCCAGGATTGTATTTGCCCTCCGGTATCTCGATCGGTCCCGGACGGCCTCCTCTGCGGAAGAATCCAAACATTCCGTTACCGGAAAGTTCTGCGCTAAGCGGCGCCTTACCGAGCATTTCGTTTACGGCGGCGAGCAGTTCTGGCTTGCGCTTCTCCCAGTCTTTAAGATTGCGTGTGGCAGTTGCTTTGCGGCGGCGTGGATAATCCTTAATGTCAAAATCCTGCTTCTGCGCCCACTGCGAGAAATCCCAGCTGTAGAAAAGCTCGTTGTTCCAAGTTTTATCCGATCTACCAAACTGAATATCAAGGAAATCCAGGCATTTCTGCATATCATTGCTTCCGTGGAATCCTGGCACTGCAAGCAGACCGAGTCTGTCCTCTGCGCCGTAGCGTGCATACACAGGAAGTGCTGTTTTGTAGGCCTGCTCCTGCGCCCATCCACTAGCGACCTCATCATTGTATCCCCACTCCATGAGCACAGCACGAGGGGCAATCAACGAGAGGTAGAGGTTGGCATCGACGGGCAGCCTGTCCTCTCTACCGGTAAAGAATCTTAGTTCCGGGATAAACCAGTCAGGGAACATTCTGGTTGTGCTCTCGATGCTCTCTCCGCCGTTGCGCTCGCCAGAATATCTCCAAGGCACAAATCCTCCCACTCCCGTACTTCCGGCTACAAGAGCGTCTACTCTCTCGTCAAATGCGGCAGCGATTGTGGCCATCTTGCCGTCACGCGAGTACCCATAGATGGCAATCTGATCCATATTCACTTCAGGAAGTGTCTCAAAGTAGTCAAGCACTATTGAAATTAGCCACGCACGACGTGCGAGCTTAGAAAAATTATATTCCGGATACAACTCTTTCAGAGCAGCTGAGTCATCAAGAAAATCATTTCCTGCAAACCCTGCGCTGATATAGCCTCTGCGAAGCACTGTGTTGCCCATTCCGCTCAAGTCAGGAGAAAGAAATACCGGGTACTTTTCTCCCTTAGGGCCTTTAGGGATAGTCAATGTTACTCTCACGCTAGCTTCTTTTTCCTCGCCGAAGACAATCTTTGCACTGTGAGTAAAATAGTCCTTTCTGTCCTTGAAATCAAGAGTTTCCACTCTCTTGATTGCAGGTCTGGGTGGCATTGATCCGATCATATATCGGCAGAAAAGCTCTCTGATTTCGGCTTTGCGCTTCTGCCAGCTTTCCTCTTCATTACCCACAGGTGTTCCGTCAACAAAAGTAAACGGGTCTGGGAGAAGATTGTTTGATGGAAGTGCTTCAAAATCAGGTGGAAGGGCTCCTGTCTGGGTCTGCCAGGCGTCAAATTCCGGACAAGGAGGGAGTTCCTCTTGCATCCAAAGAAGTTGCTTTTCCTGAGGGGATTGTGCAAATGCTGAACTTCCTATTAAAAGACATAGCATACCCGTGATCAGGGTATAAAGTGGTTTAGTTGTCATTGCGTAGTGGTTATGCAGTTATTCTGCATAAATATAAGAAAAATCCTGTTATCTGATGCAGATAAGGATTCCTATTGTCAGAAGTACTGCTCCGCCAGCGATCTGAGCCCATCTGCCGGCTTTCTCTCCTGCTGCTTTGCCGATGCGATGCCCTAGTTGGATGCCGCTGAATGCAAATGCTACTGTTACGAGTCCCACGGCAACCGTGAGGCTGATAGCGTTGTGTAGATCTGCTCCGCTTAAAGCACGCGAAACGCCCACTGCAAGAGCGTCGATACTCGTAGCTATTCCTCCGATTATCACGCTCTTAAAGCTGTTGAGGTCTGCACCTTCGCTCTCGCCTTTGATGCCTTCCAGAAGCATATTGCCACCCACATAAGCAAGCAAAGCAAATGCAATCCATTTTGACCACTTCTCTACAAAGCTCGCAAATATTGCGGCGCCGCCCCATCCGGCAAATAGCAAACCGGCCTGAATGATGCCAAAGATGATAGCAATGCCAAGCGCCTTCTTCCAGGTGCACATCTTGAGGCAGATGCTGGAAGCGAGACACACAGCAAAACAGTCAGCACACAAAGAGCAAGCGATGATGATATTCTCCATTTTATGGTTTGAAGATTTGTCGGTTAAGGATGGACTTTCCGAGAGTGAGAGAGTCTGCATACTCCAGATCGTCGCCGAATGCGAGGCCTCTGGCTAGAGTGGATACTTTGACTCCATACTTCTCAATCTGTCGATAGATATAGAACGAGGTTGTCTCTCCTTCTACATCGGTACTGAGGGCAAGGATTACCTCGCTGATGCTCGGATCGGCCTGAAGTCTCTCGCTTAATTCCTTGATTTTCAGGTCTGAAGGGGCAATTCCTCCGATTGGGGAAATGATGCCGCCAAGCACGTGATATGTGCCTCGGAATTGGCCTGTGGCCTCGATGCTCATCACATCTCTGATGCTCTCCACGACACAGATTGTGCTGTGGTCGCGGGTCTTGTCTGCGCAGATTGAGCAGATCTCGTCGTCTGCGAGCATCATACAATTCTTGCAGTAGCGGGCATCTGTTGCGAGACGATCGATTGCTGCTGCAAAATGGTGAATGTTTTCCTGAGGTTGTTTAAGTAGGTGTAAAGCTAAGCGCAAAGCGCTGCGGGAGCCCACTCCTGGAAGGGAGCTGATGGCTTCCACAGCGTCTTTAAGCAACTTAGATGGATATTGATCTGTCAATTATCTAGCTTTGTTTTGTGAACCAAGCACGTTGATGATCTTGTGAACATACATCTTCTTCATCTCCTCACGAGCTGGCTTGAGGTACTGACGAGGATCAAAGTGACCAGGGTTGTCAGCGAAGTGCTTGCGCACAGCAGCTGTCATAGCGAGACGTGAGTCTGAGTCGATATTGATCTTGCAAACAGCGCTCTTAGCTGCCTTGCGGAGCTGCTCCTCAGGGATACCCACTGCGTTAGGAAGCTTGCCACCGTTGGCGTTGATGATGTCTACATATTCCTGTGGAACTGAAGATGATCCGTGGAGAACGATTGGGAATCCAGGGAGCTTCTTCTCGATAGCCTTGAGGATATCAAATGCGAGTGGTGGTGGTACGAGACGACCAGTCTCCTCGTCACGAGTGCACTGCTCTGGAGTGAACTTGTATGCACCGTGTGATGTACCGATAGAGATAGCGAGAGAGTCACAACCGGTCTTCTTTACGAAGTCGATAACTTCTTCTGGCTTAGTGTAGTGTGAAACCTCTGAAGAAACCTCATCCTCTACACCTGCGAGTACGCCAAGCTCAGCCTCTACTGTAACGTCGTGCTTGTGAGCATACTTAACAACCTTCTTTGTGAGAGCTACGTTCTCCTCATATGGAAGGTGTGAACCATCGATCATAACTGAAGAGAAACCGAAGTCTACACAGCTCTTGCACACCTCATAGCTATCGCCGTGATCGAGGTGAAGCACGATCTGTGGCTTCTTCCAACCAAGCTCCTTAGCATACTCAACAGCACCCTGAGCCATATAGCGGAGGAGGGTCTGGTTGGCATAGTTGCGAGCACCCTTAGAAACCTGAAGAATAACTGGAGACTTTGTCTCTGTACAAGCCTGGATGATAGCCTGGAGCTGCTCCATGTTATTGAAGTTGAAAGCTGGGATAGCGTAGCCACCCTTTACTGCCTTAGCAAACATCTCACGGGTGTTTACAAGGCCAAGATCTGTAAATGAAACCTTCATAAATGTTTAAATGATATATTTGTATAACTAACTATCTAAAATCTTGCAAATTTAACTAAATTTGTAGAATAATATACAAAGAATGACAGGTAAAGTTATCATATTTTCAGCACCTTCAGGTGCGGGCAAGAGCACTGTTGTAAATCATCTGTTAGGATTACACCCAGAGTTTGAATTCTCTATCTCTGCAACTTCGCGTGCACCACGTGGAGCCGAGAAACACGGAGTGGAGTACTATTTCCTTTCTGCAGAAGAGTTCAGAGCACTCATAGAGAAGGATGCTTTTGTTGAATATGAGGAAGTTTACCACGACCGTTTCTATGGCACGCTCAAGAGCGAAGTAGAGCGCATCTGGGCCAAGGGCCACGTAATAGTCTTTGATGTTGATGTCAAGGGCGGTGTGAGCTTGAAGAAGTATTTTGGCGATGCCGCAATGTCTGTGCTCATCCTTCCTCCAAGTCCTGAGGTTCTTGAGCAGCGTCTACGTTCACGAGCAACAGATAGTGAGGAAGCAATCCTGGAGAGACTCGCCAAGGCTGGATCTGAAATCGATTTTGCACGAGGCAAATTTGACAGAGAACTTGTCAACGACGTCTTGAGCGAGACATTTGCCACTGCAGAAAAGATGGTTGACGATTTTCTATGCGAGTAGCAGTCTATTCCGGTTCATTTGATCCACTCCACATAGGCCATAAAGCCATTATGGAATACCTTACGAGAAACGCGTCTTTTGACTGTGTTTATCTTGTTGTATCCCCTCAAAATCCTCTCAAGGACTCTTCCAAGGCGGATAATGCATCTCAGCGCTATGCCGCTGCTGTTGAGGCTGTCAGCCGGCATCCGGAGCTCAATGTCAGGGTTGAGGATATTGAGATGAAAATGAGCGCGCCTCACTATACGATAAGAACTCTTGATGCCCTCAAAGAGCGAGAGTCTGACAATACATTTGTTCTTGTAATCGGTGCAGACAATCTTGCTATAATCAAGCACTGGAAGGACTCTGAACGTATCCTCAAAGAATATGGCGTAGTGGTTTTTCCTCGAGAGGGATATGATCTGGATGCGATTGCTGCTCAGCTGCTTAGCGAGTCTCCTGATTACAAAATCACCATCGCCGACGCTCCTCTTGTCAATATCTCTTCTACCCAGATCCGCGAGTCCGGAGCAGGGGAGATGTCTGAGTTCTTGATGTAGCTAAACGATTCAAGGCCTATCGGCCATTCTCTCTATCTCGAGGAGGTAGAAAAATGCTTCCAGGCTTATCTTTTTGATGCGGTTCAGTTTGTTGAGATTCTGATTCTGGATAAGAGCGCCAGCTAGTTCGTCATCCATTTCGGGCTTATAATGCTTGACCTTATCATTCCCGGTCTGAATCAGTCTGACCAGATAAGCAACCTTGGCTGCGTCCCTAATAGCGATATCGGCATTATAATTCTCTGGTATGATGAAACTATTGACACGTCGGGCGCCATCGGAGTAGTATCCGAATTCTGTTTTATTGAGCGCGCCACGGTGGCAGATATTCATGGCACAGTTGTATGTGTCTGCCAAAACGTCAGACTCGGACAGATGATTCATACTGCGGTAACCCAATTCAATGGGTATAATTTCACTGTAGGCTTTCCGGACTTCTGTCAGGTCATCAATTCTGTCGAGGATGGAACTGACGTCGTAGAGTTGTTTCATGATTTCCATAAAGCACTCGTCCCCATTCTTGTAGAAGGGTATGCCGGTAGTATGAGGAGCAAACGCGGTGAGTTTGTCTCCCAGCATGTTTTTAAGGCTGGGGCACTGGACTATTGCTGGAGCCCCGATTTGCTTAAGAAGCGGGCTTTCAATAGGGAGTGGAACCACTTCACTATAGTGAATATCCTCATATAGAACATCCAGCAGAATCTTGTCTACAGGCCTGCCGGAAGGGTATGTGACCGCGTAACGATACTCTGCATGGGATTTAGGGACGCCGGTACGAGAGTTACGCTCTATCTCCTGCGCTTCGATGAAACCATACTCTTTTCCGTATTGCCCCAGGAACTCCCTGATATCCGTTCCCGGAGGACAAACAATATCCACGTCTATCGAGAGTCGTCTAGAAGTATTCAGATGCAGCATTAGAGCCGTACCTCCCTTGAAGATAAAGGGACAGCCGGAACGCACAAGGGATTCCAGCAACGAGAGGGCACGGATAGTTTTCTCTACAAGTGCAGTGTCTGCGATATTGGGAATTAGACCGCTGGCCTGTTCAATCCATTCCAGGCTTCGGCTTTGAGGGTCAATCATAGTTCTAAGGATTTATGCGGTTAAGGATATGCTGTATCTTTTCTTCGCAGTAGCGACGTCGGGCATAGCGAATGAGTCTGCTGCGGGAAATGCTGAAATCGGAGAACACTTCCTGGTAGATGCGTGTAATTTCACTTCCTTGCAGAAATTCAAATTCGGGATTAATTACGATGTCTACCAATAGTTTCTCAGTAGTAGGAACAGGAATCCCTTCAAATATATCAAGAGGAGCTTCCGTTGTGAGCGTGTGAAGGATAATAGTGTCTTTGGTGCTCCCGAACTTAATGAATTCCTCCCTAGTGGGGTTTGGTAGCACGATAATATTCGGATATTTCTCGCGAATGGCGTCCGGGAAAGATTGCTCTAGAAGTCGCTCCACATCAACAATAATCATTTTGATATTGGGTACGTGGAGCATAAAAGGGATGACGCTTGCTGCATCCCAAATACAGAAATCAGCTATAGGATAACGCTTTTTCAGATACTGGGCCATCTCCTTGGTTTCTGGCTTTAGTGTCACTTGAAAGCGAGGCTTTGCATAATCGCTCAATTTATACTCTCCCCACCCGGATTTAACAAGACGGCCAGATGATACCAGGCGTCCCAGTTGTGTCTGAAGCCCAGCACCAACCGGGGTGCCTATACTTTCCAGCCATGCAGCCAGGTCCTTCCTTCGGAAAGCCCCCTGCTGTTGTGCTGCATACTGGATAATATAATCTGTAGTTTTCATCATCCTCTGGTTTGCGCTACAAAAGTATAACAATTTTGGCAAGAAACAAACTTTTCCTGCCAATTCTGTATGACTTTTGTTGAATGGAATTACTTCACCATCTCCTGCTCGAAGAGTTTCATGGTATTGGCCTTGGTCTTTCGGCAATGTAGAGTCCGGAGCAGTGGAGATGTCGGAATTCTTGATGTAGATATATCTCTAGAAATGATAAAAATTGCACCGAAATCGGTGCAATTTTTTTGTTTGTATATAAAGAGAGCGCCCGCCAGGCGGACGCTCTCAGTAACAGAAGAGATATTATTATTAATAACCAGGGTTCTGCATTGCTTGCTTCTCCTCAGTTGTGAGAGGCTTGCCGTCCTTAGTTATAAGGTCAAGGAAGTTCTGAGGGATAGGACGGAGATAGTGCTTCTCTGCCTTGAACTGTCCACCATATGGAGATGTGTAAGTAATAGTCTGAGCGTTACCCTTATCATCATATCCGGTGATTGCCTGAGAGTTACCAAGGATATCTGTAGGAGTTGTAGTCATAGCCTGATCGTTGAAAGTAAGGAGACGATCTTCGAGAGTCTTGGTTCTAGCAAGATCTGGCCATCTTTGGAACTCACCATACATCTCACGGCTCTTTTCGTTGAGGATGTAGCAAAGAGCTCTAGTAAACTCGTCAGAAGCATACTTAGGATTTCTCTTGGCAATCATATTCATGATGTACTGATCCTCCTTAGGGTAGTTGCTCTTAGATACAGGAGCAAGAGTAGAAGCCTTGGCATTGATAGCGTCTCTGTATGCCTGATCCTTATCCCAACCACCGATTGAGTAGAAGTAAGAGTTTCTTGGATAGAATGAGTTGATGCCGTCATACTTGCCAAGAGTGCCCTTGTAGGTGCTCCAAGCGAGAGCCTCACCACCGTCGTGGTACTCATCACGAGCCTCACCAGCCTTGTACTGAGCTCTATCGCGGAGTGGCTTGAGGGCTGCGATACCCTGATCGATATTGCCCTGACGCACAAGAGCCTCTGCTTTGAAGAAGTAAGCCTCAGCTGAGCGAGCAAATACAACATCTCTGAAGCCCTGAGCCTGGTTGTATGCATGCACTGCTCCATCGTGATACTTTGCGAGAGGTACATAGGCACCATCCTTATTAGGGCTAAGACTAGTCTGTGTAGCTACGCCATTGTCATATGCGAGAAGAGCTCTGATGACAGGGATGTACTTGTCTGTAGCATAGTCCTTGATAGGGAAGTTTGGAAGAGATGGTTTACCATTGCTTATGATGGTAACATCTTCTACATCATATTTCTGGCCATATTCATCACGGTTGATGATATACATACCAGCCATATACTTAGCAAATGTATCATCAAAGTATTCGGTGTCTTTTATCTTAGATCCATCAGGAAGTGCGTATTCTTTTTTGTTGTGCTTGTTTACAGCCCATGTGGTCTTGAAAGACTTCCAGAAACGAGAGTCGTTCTCAAGATCATAGAGGTAGTAAGTATACTTAGGAGTAGTCTTCATACGCTGATATCCGCGGCCACCAGGGATATCTCTCTCGAGGAACTCAAATGTGTTCTGATAAGGAGCAAGGAACCAGCAAAGTGTCATGTTACCACCATTAGTACCTCTGATAGAAGACTCGCTTGTGTGAGAAGCTGCAAATACTATCTCGGAGTTGGTCTCGGTGATAGATGTGTCATAGCCTGTGAAGTTGGCAAAAAGGTCGCCATA
>JAFNUQ010000060.1 GCA_017383945.1 Bacteroidales bacterium
AGCTTGATGGTATGTTCCATAAGCTTGATTTCAGCAGAGTATTTATTCCAAGACACGCGAGCGAATAGGTCGCAGAAAATAAATGAGATTAAGCCCTCTGTAGACTTGCGCTACAGAGGGTTTGCTCGTTATTGCGAGCTATAAAGAGAATCTCGTTGTCGTTGTTGTTCTTGAGGCCGATTGACATCTTTTCGCCCAGGCGGACCTCGTGGCGATAGTTGATGTCAAGTCTGACTGGCCCCGGAGAGTCAATGATAGTTTCCGGGAGCATATCATAGAGCATATCAACATATCTGATATTGCTCAAATGTCCATTGAAGTCGCAGTCGCTATAGACAATCCTGCGGCTATCTGTGGTCTCCGGTGTGAATTCCCTGATGCGACGAGGACTTCGGCACGGAATGCTCTTCTCGATTCCCCCAAGGTTGAGCTCTGGGAAGATCGGGCGTCTGGACTCTATGTCAATTATGCACCATTCTGTTGTGCCTCTTCCAAGCTCGTTGCCTTGATCGTCGGTAACACTGATACATCTGTTATATGTGATGCCGTTGCCTGGTACAGGCCATACAGTGATGTTGAACCTGTCATACAGCTCAGGTCGCGAGTCGATCTCAAATGCGGATCTGAGCAGAACCCAGCTTCTGTGTTCTCTCTGCATTACGTCTATTCCATATCCTTCAATGCGGATGTTTTGACCTATCGCATTGATGGCGTGCTCGCAGAGTGAAGGTACGGTCATTCTTCCCTTGAAATCTATTGTTTCAGGATTGACGATGTATTTGTATGTGTTTGCTTCGAGTTTCATGTTGCAAAGTTATTCTATCTAGATCTAGGGATGAAAGAACTGATATTTAAGTGTCTGTTTTAGTGATGAAATGCTTGTTTTGTTGATAAAAACGCTATATTTGGGATGAAAATCAAAGAAAATGAGTTTGGTCCCAAAGACTTTAGGGATAAAATTATGATAACAAAAGCAAATATTCCATCAAAGTTTGCGTACCATCTGTTATATGTGGTACTCATCCCGGTGTTCTTCCTCACCTTCTGTCTGATATATAATCCTTTTGATATAAAGGGTTTTTATGACAATGTACTTGGAAATAACTATGCATTCCACCTGGTGATGCTAAGTTGTATCATGCTGGGAACAATCACGATTACCCGTTTGGTACTTTCTGCGATGTTGAGGCACAATGCCTTTGTCTGGTGGCAGTATTCGGTATGGTGTCTAGGAGAGATATTGCTCACATCCATGTTTGAAGCTCTTTATTCTACGCTTTTCTTTGGTGATGAGCTGCCATATTTTATGGCTGTTTCTTATTGTCTTCAGTTTGTCGGCACGGTAGTGATGTATCCATATATAATCCTGATACTGATCAGGGTAATTGAAGACCGCAACGAGTCTCTTCTTAACCGAGAAAGTTTCTCGGATCTTTCTCTTGCCAAGTTCTATGATTATAGTCAGAGGTTAAAACTCACTGTTGCGCCTTCTGCTCTTTTATATGTAAGCGCAGAGCTGAATTATATTAAGATCCATTATCTTGAAAACGGTGTAGAGACAGAATATCTTCTGCGTAACTCAATGAAGAGCCTTGACAATGTTGCAACACGCTTTGGTCTTGTGCGCTGTCATCGCTCCTACTATGTCAATCCTACAAAAGTTACAGTGCTTGGACGTAATAAAGATGGTGCTTTCTGTGCTGAGTTAAATGGCAGTAGTGCCAAAATTCCGGTGAGTAAGCTTTATTATGAACAACTCATAGAAATTCTCTAATATGAATAAGCAAGAACTATATAAGTCTATCCTTCCTCAGGCTATATCCTTAATCCAGGGCGAAGATGAGATTGCCGCAATGGCCAATCTTTCAGCCTTGCTGCACCAGACATTTGGTTTCTGGTGGACAGGATTTTATCGCGTAGTGGGTGATCAGCTCGTGCTTGGTCCTTTTCAAGGCCCTATTGCTTGCACTCGCATTCAATATGGAAAGGGCGTATGTGGTACAGCGTGGAAGGAGCAGCGCACTATTGTGGTGCCTGATGTGGAAGAGTTTCCCGGACACATCGCATGCAGCAGCGAGAGCCGAAGCGAGATAGTAGTGCCAGTGTGGCAAAATGGCAGAATTACTGCTGTTTTGGATATAGACAGCAACCAATTAGATACTTTTGATGAGATAGATGCTAAGTATCTGGAGGAGATAGTGTCACATTTTGAGTAGGCATTGTTTTTGATATTTATATTACTATCTTTGCGCTTTCGAAAAAGGGCCTTTGAAGGCGAACATTTTGAATTAATTATTTAGCTCATAAAATTATGTATTGGACACTTGAATTAGCCAGCAGCCTTGATGATGCACCATGGCCAGCAACAAAAGAAGAACTTATCGACTATGCCAACCGTTCCGGTGCTCCTGAGGAGGTAATCGAGAACCTTGAGGAGCTTGAGGAAGAGGGCGAGACCTATGACTCAATTGAGGACATCTGGCCAGATTATCCTACCAAAGAGGACTTTTTCTTTAACGAAGAAGAGTATTAATAGAAAGACAATTGAATTATTGAATATCAGCGGGACAAACAAATTCTTTTGATTGTCCCGCTGGTGTTTTACTTCCCAAAATGGCCTAAATACAGGTAAAAAATGGCCGTTTTAAGGCCTTTACTACCCAAATACTTCCCAATGAAAGAAGAAGTCCTCCTGGAGAAGGAAGAGGAATAGTAAATCAAAAATGCTAACTTTGTAAGTATGAAACATAAGAAGTCATATTGTTTGATTGCCATAGTAATTACTATTGTGATTGCTATGCTTGTCTTTGTTTGCTTGAACTTCCGCATAATGAGAGTTGACAAGGTAGAGATTGCTGATAACAATGTGAGATCTTGGCTCGAAGAAATTGCAGATAAAGAGAAGGCCAAGTCTAATACTCCAGAGATGTTCATATATACCCATACCACTAGAAATTCCATTATTGCTAGCCCAATGCATCCTAGCACCAGTATGGTTAAGGACAGTCTATTTGGACAGGTTATTATAAATGGGGTTAAGTTTATTGTATCAGAAGATAAACTGGAAGAATCTATTCCTGATGTCTTTGAAAAAACAGGGAAAAAATCAACAATTCTAACATATTCCTTTTTCGCATTCTTCCATACCATACCTTTCTTTAACCTTGCTCGTAATATTGCTGATTGGGAAGAATACTATTATAAGTTCATAGATGGCAATTGGGGTGTTTCCAATTGGAAGGAAACATATGGAGAAGAAATGGATGAGGAGTATAAACAATGGGAATCAGAACATCCGGACACACTGGTAATAACGACTCCTATCAAGCCATCATTTACCAAGAAGTATCATTCCTTAACTGAGAAGAATTTCAAAGCCTTTCTCAAGGAGTGGAAGAATTGGTCCGTACAATTAAGGTCTTTTTCAACTGATTCTGTGATAAATCAGGCCGTTAAAAGAATTTTCATTGAATACAATAAAAGTATTACTGACAGTTGTGCTATTTGTTCATTGCCTGGCAGCATAGAGGTCAGAAGGTATCCTGGGACCTTCAATGAATACCCTTTTGATCCTCTTTGGGATAAGGCTCTCGACTGGGGGTATATGATGAAGGCATCAGACCGTTTTGCATATGTCCCGAGTTTTGATTCTGATAAGGAGATTGTATACATAACTCAAGAGATTGACCGACTTCTTTCACTATATGTTGGCGGTGTCTGTTTGTCTGAAGAGGATGATGTTCATGACTATACTAAATGGACAGAGATAAATGAGGATAGATTAACCGAGCTTAGACATCATATCCAAGTTAACAGGGGCCATTGGGGTGGGTATTGGCACTTTGAATCTATGCCGAGAATATTCAGCATCTATCTCTATGCCGATGGATTTGTAGCCGACCTCCGGACATCCTGGTGTTCAGGCGAAACAGTGTTCCTCCCTTATGACAAAACAAAGGAGAAAGTGTCATTATCAGACTGGATAGAATAACTATTCTGTCTGGGGATAGTGGGTGTAATTGTATACAGCCACTTAATGGCATCTCAGCCTGCCTCAGACT
>JAFNUQ010000061.1 GCA_017383945.1 Bacteroidales bacterium
GACCAGCAAATTCTTCCAGGCGAGGCAAGATTTCTATTGCTATTACTCCGTCTTCTTCCTTAACAAGGCAGTCCTTGAGACGGTCACATTTGTAGAATGGCTCCTCAAGGCCTTCTGGACTCACATTCTCGCCGTTTGAGAGGATGATGAGGTTCTTGATGCGTCCGGTGATGTACATATATCCATCTTCGTCAAATCTTGCGAGATCTCCGGTCTTGAGCCAACCGTCATCTGTCAGAACTTCCGCAGTCTTTTCTGGATCGCCATAATATCCCAGGAAGACATTATCTCCACGAATCCAGAGCTCTCCGTCTACGAGCTTGACTTCCTGCCCGGGGTATATCTTTCCCACAGAAGTAGGTCTTTCTATTACATCTACATTACCTGAGGTAAGGTTTCCTCCCTCAGTCATACCGTATCCGGCAAATAGACTGATTCCAATCTCATCAAATTCTCTAATCAACTTAGGTGGCACATTGGCTGCACCCGCGATGATGAAGCGGAGTTCTCCGCCGAGGAAAATCTTACCGTATATTTTGACGAGTCCCATCAGAATCTCGCATATTCCGGGGACAGCGACAATACAGGTAGGCTGAATCGTGCGAATCTTGCCAAGGGTGTCTTTTACATCCTTTCCAGAGACCCATAGACCTCCCGTATACAGAACCGACATCGTGCCTTTGATGAGGCCAAATACATGACTTAGCGGCAGTACGTTGGCATATCTGTGACACGCAAGTTGTTTGCCGGGGCCGAAGCACCCGTTCAGAGAACCGCGCATAATTGCTCTGTGAGGCAGAATTGCTCCCTTAGGGGCACCGGTAGTGCCTCCAGTAAAGAAGATTGCCGCAGGGTCGTCAGGGATGACTGTTGCTACCGGGGCGGTGGTGCTACCTAATTCGCTAATCTTCAATGTCCTGCAAGGAGCAAGCTCGGCAATCTTGCCGAATGCTTCACCATAGGCAAGCACCTTTACATCAAATTTCAAGCAGCAACCTATTACCGCCTGCTCCGGAAGTTGCGAAGGCAGATTAATTGCAATATAGCCGGCTGAAGTAACTGCGAGAAACATCTCTACTGCATCTGGGGTTGAGTTGTCGAGGATTGCAACCTGATCACCTTTTTGCAAACCAAGTGAGTTCAGCAAAGCACGCTTGTGAGCTATGTCGTTACACATCTTGGAATATGTGTATGTGTTAACTGTGTCAGAAAGAGCAGGTAAGTCTCCCCATTTCTGCTCTAGCCATTCTACGAATTCCGGAATTGTCGGAATAAACTTTAATTGTTCCAGCTCTTCGGCTGGAAGCATATCTTCAAAATATCTTTCCATAATCTATATTGGTTGATGAATTATTTGTCGTCAGTCTTATCAACAACTCATTTGCCATAAGTGGCAGTAAACGACCTATAGCATAACACTAATGAGTTTTTGCATAATATTTGGATACTTCTCATAACAGGTAGTTTTGTGAATTATGCCATTGGTTGATTGAATTATGCAAAAGGTCGGAATTTAGGGTAGATAAGAAAAGAAGGATTAATATTTGTATGTCAAAAGGTAGTTAGTTGATTTTTATGATAGATTCTTATGATTTCAGCGTCAGCATCAGGACGCTAAGGAAAGAGCTGCCGGAGGCCAGTCAGATCGGTATCGGAGATGATGTCTGCTTATTCAGCATAAAGTATGATGGCAATGATGATAAATTCAGCAAGCCAATGCGACTCGTCGGAAATCTTATGGTGTTCTGTGTCAAAGGTTCAGTGCATATGTCAGTCAATCTTAATGAGTATGATGTGAGGGAGGGAAGTCTTATGATATTGACAGATCAGGACATAGTTAAAGTGGAGAAAGGTTCTGACGATGAGATAAAAGACCTGCACTGGGTGGTGATTGCAATGTCCCACAATTTCCTCTCAGACCTAAGGGTGGACTTTAAGAAAGTCCTTAGCGAAGGCCTGACTCTCTTGGATGCGCCAGTGATCCATCTTACTCAGGATATACAGGGATATTTTGAAGATTACCTCAGACTTATCGGAAGACTGGTTGACAGCGAGTTGCCGATGTGTAGGGATGCGGTGCGTTCTTTGATATCTTCTATGGTATCAATAGCGGCCGGCCAATGGATTGAAAATGTAAATAGGATGAGGGATATAAATGTTATCCTTCTTAATCCAAGAAGCGAGCACAAGACTCTGGTATTCAGGCAGTTTATGAAGCTGGTATCTGAAAACTATACCCGTCATAGGCAGGTGTTTTTCTATGCCGATCA
>JAFNUQ010000062.1 GCA_017383945.1 Bacteroidales bacterium
ATCTGCTTGTGCCAACGGAGATCGTCAGCTGGATCGTCAGTTGTACATACAACCTCTACGCCGAATTTGCGGATGAGAGCCTGACCGCGGAACTCCTCTGTAGCGAGCTTTGCATTACATTCTTCAAAGATCTCGCGAGCTGTCTTAGGACTGAGGAGCTTGTCGATGCCGAATACTCTACTGAGCTCAAGGTGAGTCCAGTGATAAAGAGGGTTGCGCATTGTATAAGGTACAGTCTCTGCCCACTTCTCAAATGTCTCCCAAGCAGTGTGCTTGCCACCTGTGAGGTAGTCCTCTGAAACACCGTTACCTCTCATTGCTCTCCACTTGTAGTGGTCGCCATAGTGACCATCAACGAGCCAGAGCTGAGTGATGTCGCGGAACTGGATGTTTTCTGCTATCTGCTGAGGCACAAGATGACAATGGTAGTCAATGATTGGCATTTTCTCAGCATGGTTGTGATAAAGCTGTCTCGCTGTGTCGTTGGACAGCATGAAATCTTCGTGAATAAATGACATATTTAAATTGTTTATTAGTTTCTATCGTGTAAATATAAGAAATTTAGGGTGTTTTTACAAAATCTAGTAGACTTCTACAGAACCGCCATCATTTTTCTTAATATCAGAAACTGCAAAATAACCGATTTTTGCTCCGATCCAATCGCCTTCTCTGGCCTTGAATTCAGGACCAAATTTCTTGAACTTCTTGCCGTCAAGGCTGTATGAGAATGTGCAGTAGCAGCCTTTCTTTACGTCTACCTTAATGTGCACCGTGTTGAACTTATCTGTAGGGAGAGGCGTGCTCTCAAGGATTACTTCCTTTGCTCCCTTGTTGGCATCAATACAGTCTCTGCGCACGATGTGAATCTGCTCGCCGTCATAGTTGAGCTCGATAGTGGAGTAATCTCTACCTGTTACGATAACTCCCACTCTTTCGGATGCATAGGAAGGTCTATAGACGAGCTTGGTGGTGAAGCTCATTTCGGGACCTACAACTTTCTGTGCAAGGATGTTTGGCGTGTCTCTGAGGTTTACCCACTCTTCAGGGCTCTGGATGCAGTTGAGACGGAGGCAGCCAAGCTCAGGATTTGGCATATACCAATAGTACTTAGGGTTGGCTTCCCACTGCCAGTTGAGAGGGATGGAAGTTCCGGTGAAGCCGGTGCCGGTCGCAAGTGCGCTAAGACCTTCTGGCTTGGCATTGATTGCAACGGTAGGACGGCGATATTTGCTCACAGGCTCGCCGATTCCGTCGCCATTCTGATCTTCTCCAATAATGCACCAACCGTCTTCAAGCCAGGTCATCGGCTGCAAGTGGCACACTCTTCCCCAAGCATAGCGATCCTCAAAATGCATAAACCAGCTATCGCCAGCAGCGTCGGTTACCCAACCTCCCTGATGAGGTCCGTGGATGTCTGTATTGCCTTGATGAAGGACATTGCGCCACTCATAAGGACCGTAGACGTTTTTAGACTTGAGCACGAGCTGCCAGCCTTCCTTGACGCCTCCTGAAGGGGCGAAGATGTAGTACCAACCGTTTCTCTTGTAGAACTTAGGTCCCTCGACTGTGTCGTTGTTATTTTTCTTTCCGTCAAATACAAGGACTTGATCACCAATCACTTCTGTGCAGTCAGCGTTGAGCTCGCACACTGAGAGTATGCTCTTGAATCCGGCTCTTGATCCGGCCCAGGCATGCACGAGGTATACTCGTCCGTCGTCATCCCAGAGAGGGCTGGTGTCAATCAATCCCTTGCCTTCAAGGATGCAATGAGGCTCGCTCCACTTGCCTCTTGGGTCTGTAGTGTGGATCTGGAAGATGCCTCTATCAGGATCTCCCCAGAAGATCCAGTATGTTCCGTCGTGGTATCTGATGCAAGGGGCCCACACGCCGTTACCGTGCTGTGGCTTGTCATACTCTGATCCTGGCATTATTGCTGGGAGTCCTGCACCTACAATCTCCCAATCAACAAGGTTGGTGGAGTGTAGAATCTGTAGACCCGGATAGCAGGTAAAGGACGATGATGTCATCCAATAATCGTCACCTACTCTGATGATATCAGGGTCAGAATAGTCTGAAAAGAGTACAGGGTTATTGTAGGTTTTAGGCTGACTGTTAAGTGCCAGCAAAGTCGTTAAGATTAGTAGTAGTTTCATTATTGTTTATTTAGGATTATATGGTCTTGGAGGAAATCTTTTGGCTCTAATATGCCTTCTGTTACACGCACTTTAAGGATTGCACCTTTAAACCAGCACACTTTGTTCTGACGCACGCCGATTGATGTTGCACCTTCGTTGATTACTGGCTCGTAGGCGAGGCTGTCTTCTGCCTGAAGCACGCCGTTGACATAGCTCTTGATGCCGCTTTTCCCTGCGACAAGAGTGAGGTTGTACCATTGGTCGGTAGGGTGGGTGAGTTCAGGGACGATGAGGGCCTTGGATTTGGCTTTCTCTCCCAAGTGCACAAATGCGTCGAAGTACCAGGTGTTGTCCGGGTTAACGCGGCTTTCAAACATAATTCGCGCTCCGCTATAGGCGCCCATATGCATAAATCGCTGCTCAAATGTGGCATTGCCATAAGGCTTGAAAATCATCTCCACAGTTACCTCTTCCATGCCTTTTACCGGCACGTCGGCAAGAAATGCACCGTCGTCTACACCATTGAACTCAACAGCAGGACCAAGTGCTGTTTCTATTATCTGCGGATTTCCGCAAAGCTCTGTTATCTGAGGGAAATATTCTGCAGACCATACAATCTGCTTTTGGGCTTGGGCGTTTTGTCCGACAAGGAAGCCAAGTCCGACGAGAAGGCTAAATAATCTTAGTTTCATAATCGGTGGGTTTTTCAACTTATAAAAATACAAATAAAATTGTATCTTAGAGCCAATAATAAGAATATATGGAAGATTATAAGGATTTTGCCCTCGGCAAGCACGTCTTGGAATTCTGCAATCACCCCTTGGATATGACAAAACCAGGAGATGATGAGCCCTATGATTCCATTAATGGAGGATATCTAGGTATCCATCATCCGGCAAATATTACCGTTGACTTGGAGAGTCAATGTGAAGTCAAGCAGATTTCCATAAAATTCTTTGATTGCGAAGATAGCTTATGTATCCAGACAAAGGATACAGCAATCAAACATTCCTATGCGTTCCGCTTGTTGTGTTCTGCGGATGGGCATAGCTGGAGTGTGCTGTATGACTCGTCAGTGCAGTCAGATGATAAGAAGTATGTAAAGGGATGGCGTTATGCGGTGCTTGAAGAACCCCTGAAAATGAGGTACTTCAGGATACATGCGCTGCACAACCCGTCTAGCTCGGGGTTCCATGTCGTGCGTCTTCGTTTATTGGATAGAGTATGTGAGGAACTTCAGAGAGGAGAAGAGCTTGTTTTATCTCAGAAGCACGACGTCGAAGTCGGAGACTCTACACCTCTATCTACGCAACTTTATAATCTTCTTGGCCGCATATCTTCTCGTCTGAGTTCTGAAACGAAGTCTAAGCCGAAGTACAGTGAGCTGAGTAATCACATCTTTGAAAAAGCTCTGGAGTTTGAGGCGATTGACGGACGTATCGACCAGATCCGCAAGATCGTGACTCCTCATATGGAGAAAATTTTTGAGAGCAAGGAGAGAAAAGAAGCTCTTAGTCAGGCGTTGGAGGCCTTGGTTACTATATTATTAATTGTAGCAGCAGCATTCATCAGATAATGGAAGCAAATAATATTACATATTCACCCAATCTTCTCTCAAGAGGTGCGAGCCTGTATCTGACCGATGGTACTGCTGTTTCTTCAGATAAGCAGAAGTCAGTTCTTGCGGATACAATAGCCAATTATAATTCAAGTCAGGGCCATATACAGATAAAAAATCCTGGAGAACTGGTTGTTGTGCTTGAAAAGCCGAGTGATATATCATATCTTCGCATCCTTCTTTGGGATAACTGCGGTCCAACTAAACAGCAGCCAAGCAGACGCCGATATACATATAGATTGTTGTATACAAGCAAATATGAAGAAAGCGGAAGCCGATGGACTGTAGTCTATGAGAATACCCAGAACCCGTCCAATGGCTGGCAGGAGTTTTATTTTGAAAACAGGCGAAGAAGGATTTCGGCGATAAAGATCCAGTGCTTCCAGAATACTACCCCTTCTGCTCATAAAGACTCTACGCAGGTTGTTTCCATTCAAGCCTTTGCGGATCCTACTCAATCCATTATGGATATGCTTGAATTGAAGTCACTTCATGTCAAAGCAGCCCCGCCTGTGCCCGGAATAGTAAAGAACCGCGTAATTGTGGGTACAAGTCAGGAAAATCTGAAGGTTATGGTGCAGGCAGAGATAAATATGACCATCAAGAAGTATATAGAGGATCTAAAGCGCGATATTTCTGATGAAGATGAGATGAACAACCTTAGCTCTGTTGAGAACGAATTGGAAAAATCTGAAGACAATGTGCTCATTGACCGTCAGATCAATCTTTTCTATAATTCAATTCTGCGACCGGTGGAGGAGGCAGATGTCAGAATAAAAAAGAAATATGCGTGGATAACTCACGTAACGCTCATAGTAGCTGTAGTGAGCTTTGTTAAGGAACTCGTTGGTACCTTTTTATAAACAGAAAAGGATGGCTCAAAGGCCATCCTTTTCTTGTCTATAGAGTGTGGATTAGATCTTCTCAACGAGAGCAAACCAATCATCTGCTGTCTTGACGTCGCCCTTAGACCAGCATGAACCGTAGTAGTAGGTAAATGTCTCACCTGACTTAACAGTCTTGATGCAGAGTCCGTGAGTCTCGTCCTCAGTCACGCATACGCTGTCTGACTCTGGAGCTACGACAGCTACGCCAAGCATACCATCCTCTGGCTCAACGCTCTGGTCAGAAGCATTCTCCCACACTGCATAGCCGTGAGCAAATGTCTTCTCAGCCTGGATAGTACCCTGTGATGGGTGACGGAAGAGACCGGCAGCAACTTCAATTGTCTCTGCACCTGAGAATGTGTAAACGTCCTCTACCTCGCAGAAATATGTGTCTGCCTCTACTGTGATCTTCTTGACGAGAGCAACTGCAACCTCGCCCACCTGCCACTCTGGATAGCTGAGAGTAAAGACAACCTTCTCAGGAGTCTGCTCTACGATCTCAGAAGCGCGGTAGTTGGTTGGAGGGAAGCAAAGCTGACCGCCGATGTATGGCACTGAACCGCCACCGCCAAGGCTGACTGATACTTTGTAGCAGTCCTTGCCGTCGTGGTTGCGATGATAGTAATCAGGATCGCCACCTTCGCCTGTTGCTGCAGCATACCACTCGTTGGCTACGAGCTTGCCAGGGAGCTTGACCCAGATGTCAATACCAGGAGAAGTAGGGTTGCCTTCGATAGCCTCGCCATAGAAACGGCCGGCGATGAGGTTGTTCTCAAATACGAAGTCGTCCATTCTCTCAGGCACCGGACGTGCGAGTACCTTTGACTCCTGCTCCTTAGGAGCGCAAGCAGAAAGGCCGAGTGTTGCTACAAGAGCAAAAAGTATAAGTTTCTTCATTATTACTTAAGATCTTTAGTTGCGCACCAATCCATATCATTGTAGTCGTCGTTCTCGCCGCACATACCCCAGATAAATGTATAGTTGCGGGTAGCGCAAGCAGAGTGGATACTCCACTGTGGAGAGATAACTGCCTCCTCGTTGTGCATCCAGATGTGACGAGTCTCCTGTGGCTCACCCATAAAGTGGCACACAGCTGCATCCTCTGGAACTTCAAAGTAGAAGTAAACCTCCATGCGACGATCATGAGTGTGAGCTGGCATTGTGTTCCAAGTGCTACCTGGAGCAAGCTCAGTCATACCCATCTGAAGCTGTACGCTTGGCACAACTTCCTTAACGAGAAGACGGTTGATTGTGCGCTCGTTAGACTCCTCAAGAGAACCGAGGTGCATAACCACTGCATCAGCCTTGCTTACCTTCTTAACGCCAGTCTCCTTGTGAGCATTGGCTGAGCAGAAGTAGAAGTGAGCTGGCTTCTCAGGGCAGTCACTCTTGAAAGTGATGTGACGGTTGCCTCTACCAACATAGAGAGCTTCCTTGTACTCGATGTGATACTCCTCATCACCCACTACAACTGTACCTGCACCACCTACGTTGATGATACCTACCTCGCGGCGCTGAGTAAAATAGTCAGCACGGAGGATCTCAGGAGCTGTGAGAGTAAGGTCCTCGTTTACTGGCACTGCACCACCTGCGATGATGCGGTCAATCATTGAGTAAACCATATTAATCTCGTCAGCAACCATGATGTTCTGTACGAGGTACTCCTGACGGATGCGCTCGGTGTCGTAATGCTTAGCGTCGATATTGCTTGACGCCTGACGTACTTGGCAATTGATTTTTGACATATCTGACAGGGATTAAGCTGGTTGTTTTCCGATGTATGCGAGGATACCTCCGTCTACATAGAGGATGTGACCGTTAACGGCGTCAGAAGCCTCACTTGCGAGGAATACTGCAGGACCTGCAAGCTCCTCTGGCTCAAGCCAACGACCTGCTGGAGTCTTAGCGCAGATAAATGAATCAAATGGATGACGGCTTCCGTCTGGCTGACGCTCGCGGAGTGGAGCTGTCTGTGGAGTAGCGATATAACCAGGGCCGATACCGTTACACTGGATGTTGTACTCACCATACTCAGAGCAGATGTTGCGAGTGAGCATCTTGAGGCCACCCTTAGCAGCTGCATAAGCAGAAACAGTCTCACGACCGAGCTCAGACATCATAGAGCAGATGTTGATGATTTTACCCTGACGGCGCTCCATCATCTCAGGAAGAACAGCGCTTGAGCAGATGAACGGACCTACGAGGTCGATGTCAATAACCTGCTGGAACTCTGATCTCTTCATCTCATGCATAGGGATGCGCTTGATGATACCTGCGTTGTTTACAAGGATGTCGATCTGACCTACTTCCTCGTGAACCTTCTCTACGAGAGCCTTAACCTGATCCTCATTAGTAACGTCGCAAACGTAACCCTTTACGTTCTCGATACCGTTGGCCTTGTAATTATCGAGACCTCTCTGGAGGAACTCTTCGTTGATATCGTTGAAAATAATAGTCTTGGCACCAGCTGCAACAAAAGCCTTTGCGATGTTGAAACCAATACCATAGGAAGCACCTGTAATCCAGGCGTTCTTTCCTTCAAGTGAAAATGACATTGCCATAATAATTAAGTTTTAAGTTATTGATATTATTTAAGTTGTTCTATTTCAAGGGAAGCCCAGATAAATGGACCTACACCTTTGGAATCATTAGGACGGATAGGCTCGCTTAGGTAGTATGCATAGTCACCCATGCGGTTGTTAGAACCACCAAGACCGCCTACTGAGCAGCACTGCTCGAGGCTGATGCGGCCCTGCTCATCAGTTGAAATAAATGTCTTCACGAGCTTGTCGTAGAGATCTACGGCATACTCTGAATAACTCTGGTCGATGTAGCCGAGTCTGACAGCCTTGAGGTATGTGTAGCTGAACATAGCTGAGCAAGTAGCCTCAAGGTAGTTGCCTTCTCTACCTGGCTGGTCAAGCACCTGATACCATACTCCGGTTTCAGGGTCTGCCCACTTAGGGAGCTCTGCACAGATGGTCTGTAGGATGCTGATGAGCTTCTCGCGTCCTGCATAGTCGGCAGGGAGGTAATCAAGCACATCTACGATGGCGATGACATACCAGCCGAGTGCGCGGCCCCAGCAATGCTGGCTTTGTCCTGTCTCAGGGTTGCACCAGAACATGCTCTTTGACTCGTCCCAAGCGTGACGATAGAGCTTTGTTGCAGGATCGTAGGTGTATTTTGCTGCAACCTCAAATTCGGTTACCACCTCATCAAAAACCTTGGTCTGCTCCTCGCCCTCGAGGTAACGCACAGCATACTCGGCATAGAAAGGAGATGCCATATATACGCCGTCAAGCCATACCTGATGTGGGTAGATAAGCTTGTGCCAGAATGCACCGGCCTCTGTCCTAGGGTGAGCGTCAAGCTGTGACTTGAGGAGCTCGATAGCTTTGCGGAACTTCTCGTTGCCTGTCTTGTCATAGAAGTAGAAGAGTGATCTGCCAGGGCAGATGAGGTCTACATTATATTTCTCTACCGAGTATGTCTTGATTGTTCCGTCTTCGTTGACAATCTGATCATACCAATTATAAACATAGTCATAGATTGCCTGATTGCCGTAGGCCTCATATACATCGGTAAATGCCTTGAGCTCAAGTCCTGGAGTGTAGCTCCACTTGAGTCTTCCCTCAGCGTAGTCAAGGTATGTGGCATCCGGGCAGCGTGACATCTGTGAGTCAAC
>JAFNUQ010000063.1 GCA_017383945.1 Bacteroidales bacterium
CTGCTCATTATGGCATGAGACATAAAGCTGCTGTGGGCATATCCGAAGTCAGCGATGCAGATGTTGTGGTAGGGAAGTTATCCTCAAACATCATCACAAGCCTCATCTCATCGCAGAGGTTCAGTCTTGTGCTGATGATGTTTTTATCGGTAGAGAAATCCTCCTCCTGCACTCTCCTTGCCGCATAGTCGGTTAGACAGCGGTTTGAGATGGTCTGGCGTATTTTATCAAAGCCTAGCTTGGCCTCCAAAGGGGTATTTCTCATTGCGTTTTCTCGCTTAATAGAAGTTTAAGAGTATTAATACTATCAACTTTCTGAAGTACTCCACCACGTACAAATGTGATTCTTCCTGTCTGCTCGCTCACTACCACAACATCTGCATCGCTGACTTCGGATATGCCCACAGCAGCTTTATGTCTCATGCCATAATGAGCAGGGATGGCTCTATCAGTAATCGGAAGTGTGCAGCGGGCTGCGGTAATACGGTTCCCGGAGATTATCATTGCTCCATCATGAAGAGGGGAGTTCTTGTAGAAGATATTCATAATCAGACGCTTGCTCACCTTGGCGTCAATACTGTCACCGGTGGCAATAATGTCTTCGAGGTTTGTTTTCTTGCAGATTATGATGAGGGCTCCGGTCTTCTGCTCGGACATTTCATCGCATGCTTCTGCAATCTGAGTAACGGTTTCTGTTTTTATCTCGTTGATATTTGTTTCCTTGAGGAATTTTGAAAGGAAGCGTCCTTTTTCTATAGTGGTGCCGGCAGTTCTTCCAAGAGAGTTTAGAAATCTTCTTATTTCCGGCTGGAAGATTATGATCAAGCCGATGACTCCGACGTCAAAGACAGTTCCTAAGATGCCTGAGAGCATCTTCATGCCGAGAGCAGAAGCGATAGACTGTATAAGGAGGAAGAATATGACGGCGATCAGGGTATTTACAGCAGTAGATCCTTTTATCCACTTGAACAGCAGAAAAATGATAGCTGCCACTATCAAAATATCTAAAGCATCTACAAATTTGAAGTTGATAAAATCAAGCATATCAATAACCTTATACTAAATCGTACAAATATACAATAAAAAAACCGCACCTCCACGCACACGACGCACTTCGCCACGCTGACGGCCACAAAACGCCATAAAATGTGGTCGTTCGCAATCATCAAGTCCCCGTCCGGCCATATGCGACAAGATTTTTGTGGCCGAATGGACCACTCCGGGGTGAGCTATGAAATTCTAAATCAAGTATTTGATATTTGGAAAATTAATCGTATATTTGCAGCCCGCAATTTTGCGCGGTAACTTATAAAGTATTAATAAACAATTAATTAACAAACCAATGCCTGGATTAATTGGAAAAAAAATCGGAATGACTTCCGTTTTCGGTGCTGATGGTAAGAACATACCATGCACCGTTATCGAGGCTGGTCCGTGCGTTGTTACGCAGCTCCGTACAGTAGAAAAAGATGGTTATGCCGCTGTACAGCTTGCCTATGACGAAACAACTGAAAAGCACGCCAGCGCGCCTCTCATGGGGCACTTCAAAAAGGCAGGAACCGCTCCTATGCGCAAGCTCGTCGAGTTTAAGGCGGACTTCGAGGGAGAGCTCAAACTCGGTGACACTCTTTCAGTTACTGACATCTTCACAGAGGGTGTTAAGTACATCGATGTTACCGGTACTTCTAAAGGTAAGGGTTTCCAGGGTGTAGTTCATCGCCATGGATTCGCCGGTGTAGGAGGTAAGACTCACGGTCAGCACAACCGTCTCCGTCACCCAGGTTCAATGGGTGCATCTTCATGGCCTTCACGCGTTCTTCCTGGAATGCGCATGGCAGGTCACATGGGTTGCGAGAGAGTTAAGGTTGAGAATCTTGAAGTTATCAAGGTGCTCCCTGAGAATAACCTCGTAGTGGTTAAAGGTTCCGTTCCTGGAGCTAGAGGTTCTTATGTAATTTTGGAGGCTTAAGACTATGCAGTTACCAGTATTGAAAATTGACGGCTCACAGTCCGGCAAGCAGGTAAATCTTGAAGAGAGCGTATTCGGCATTCAGCCAAACGATCACGCAATCTGGCTTGATGTAGTTCAGTATCTCGCAAACCAGCGTCACGGCAACGCCAAGACAAAGGATCGTAGTGAGATCGCTCACAGCACCAAGAAGCTCGGTCGCCAGAAGGGCGGCGGCGGTGCTCGTCATGGTAGCCTTAAGGCTAATATCTTCGTAGGTGGTGGCCGTGTATTTGGTCCTCAGCCACGTTTTTATCATACTAAGTTGAACAAGAAGGTTAAGGCTCTTGCTCGCAAGTCAGCTCTTAGCTACAAGGCTGCTGAGAATGCAATCATCGTTCTCGAGTCTTTCACTATGGATGCACCTAAGACTAAGGAGCTCCTCAAGATCAACGCAGCTATCCAGGCTGGCGATCGCAAGGTGCTTTTCGTGCTCCCACAGAATTCAACTAATATCTATCTTTCATCTCGCAACCTTCCTCAGCTCAACGTTATCACTGTTGATGAGATCAACACTTATGCAATCATGAATGCCAACACATTGGTACTCATCGACGGCGTACAGGATATCCTCGCTGAGAGAAATATGCGCTAAACCGACACGAAGATGGGAATCATTATTAAGCCAATCGTAACAGAGAAGCTCACGGCTCAGGGCGAAAAGTTGAACCGTTATGGCTTTATCGTAGATCGTAACGCCAATAAGCTTCAGATTAAGGAAGCAGTAGAGAAATTGTACAATGTCTCTGTTGCTGATGTAAACACAGTCAATTATCACGGTAAGAGAAAGTCTCGCTATTCTAAGTCAGGTCTTCTCCGTGGCCGTACAAATCACTTCAAGAAGGCATATATTACTCTTGCTGGTGAGGATAAGATTGATTTCTACGCTAACATCTAAGGAGGAACCAAACAATGGCAGTAAGAAAATTTAAACCGATAACTCCGGGACAAAGAAATAAGGTAATTAGCGCATTTGATGATATCACAGCTAAGAGACCTCAGAAATCATTGTTGGAGCCTCTTAAAAGCACAGGTGGTCGTAACAACACTGGTCAGATGACAGTACGTTACGTCGGTGGCGGTCACAAGAGAATGTACCGTATCATCGATTTCATCCGTGCAAAAGACGAGTGCACTGCAACTGTTTTGACCATCGAGTATGATCCAAACCGTAGCGCTCGTATCGCTCTTGTACAGTATGAAGATGGAGAGAAGAGATATATCATCGCTCCAAAAGGACTTAAGGTAGGTCAGGTAATCGCTTCAGGTAGCGGTGTTGCTCCAGAAGTTGGTAACTGCCTCCCTCTCAGTGAAATTCCAGTAGGTACACTCGTTCACAACATCGAGCTCCGTCCTGGTCAGGGTGCTGCAATGGCACGTTCAGCCGGTACATTTGCTCAGCTTGCAGCTCGTGAAGGAAACCACGCTGTACTTCGTCTCCCTTCAGGTGAGACTCGTATGGTTCTCGTTTCTTGCCGCGCTACAATCGGTGAGGTATCTAACTCAGATCACAGCTTGGAGAGCCATGGTAAGGCTGGTCGCAGACGTTGGCTCGGTATCCGCCCTCACAACCGTGGTGTTGTTATGAACCCAGTAGATCACCCAATGGGTGGTGGTGAAGGTCGTGCTTCCGGTGGTCACCCACGTTCTCGCAAGGGTCTTCCAGCTAAGGGCTACAAGACACGTAATCCTAAGGCTGCTTCAAACAAGTTCATTATTGAGAGAAGAAAGAAATAACAGGAATTTAACTTAGAGATTTATGAGTCGTTCATTAAAAAAAGGTCCATATATCCAGGAAGCTCTGGAGAAAAGAGTTCTTGCTATGAATGATGGTAGCAAGAAGAAGGAAGTGGTCAAGACTTGGTCTCGTGCCAGCATGATCTCTCCTGACTTTATCGGCCATACTATCGCTGTGCACAACGGAAACAAGTTTATCCCTGTTTACGTTACAGAGCAGATGGTAGGTCACAAACTCGGCGAGTTCGCCCCTACACGTATTTTCAAGGGTCATTCAGGAAACAATAAGAGGTAATCATTATGGGAAAGCGTAAAAGACTTATGGCCGAACGCCTCAAGGAGGCTAAGAAGGTTACAGCTGTTGCTAAGCTGAATGACGTGCCTACATCTCCTCGTAAGATGCGTCTCGTTGCAGACACAGTACGTGGTGTAGAAGTTAACCGCGCTCTTGATCTTTTGAAGTTCTCAAAGAGAGAGGCTTCAATCCGTCTTGAGAAGCTCCTTCGCAGCGCTATCGCTAACTGGGAAGCTAAGAACCCAGAGAAGAGCAGCGAGTTGGATAATGGTAACGTATATGTTAAGACTATTATGGTTGATGGTGGTCGCACCCTCAAGCGCATCCGTCCTTGCCCTCAGGGTAGAGCCGGTCGCATCCGTAAGCGTTCTAACCACGTTACTATCATTCTTGATGTAAAACCAGTAGAGAATAAGTAATATGGGACAGAAAACTAATCCTATCAGCAACAGAATCGGTATCACCCGTGGTTGGGACTCTAACTGGTGTGGTGGTAACTATGCAGAGAAGATAGCCGAGGATTTCGAGATCCGTAAGTATCTTGGTAATCGTCTTGCTAAGGCTAGCCTCAGCAGAATCATCATCGAGAGAACTCTCAAGCTCATCACAGTTACTATCTATGCCGCACGTCCTGGCTTTATCATTGGTAAGGGTGGCGCAGAGGTTGACAAACTTAAGGAAGAGCTTAAGAAAGTTACAAAGAAAGACGTACAGATCAATATCTATGAGGTTAAGCGTCCAGAGGTTGATGCTAACATCGTAGCAGACAGCATCGCTCGTCAGATTGAGGGTCGTGTTTCTTATCGTAGAGCTATCAAGATGGCAGTAGCCAACACTATGAGAGTTGGCGCTGAGGGTATCAAGGTGCAGATCAGCGGTCGTGTTGGTGGAGCTGAAATGGCTCGCAGCGAGATGTTCAAAGAGGGTCGTACTCCTCTCCACACATTCCGTGCAGATATCGACTATGCTCTTGCAGTAGCAAACACTAAGGTTGGTACTCTTGGTATCAAGGTTTGGATCTGTAATGGTGAGCGTTATGGCAAGCAGGATCTTACTCCTGCAGCTATCTCAGCCGCTAATGCTCAGGCAGCAGGTCAGAACCGCGGAAACGGCAGAAACGACCGTCGTGGTCGCAGAGATGATCGCCGTGGCCGTAAAGAGAAGTAGTTTTTTTTAGAAAATTACTATATTTACAACCGGTTTCAGAAATGAAGCCGGTTGTATTGTTTTTAGAAGTAATTTTTAATTCCAAATAATATGAAAAAGTGTTTTTATTTGATTGCTGCTATGGCAGTTATGACTGTAGCATGTAAGAGTGTTCCAGAGGAGCAGAAGGTTGCAGATTTTGAGGCATACATCGAGCAGTTTATGGCCGAGTATAATGAGAAGGTTTCTGCTATCCAGGCTGACTCTGTTTCAACAGATGACGAGAAGCGTGCAAAGTTTGAGGAGATCTATGAGGCAACTTGCGATGCTCTTGTAGCAGAGTGCAAGGATGTTATCAAGAAGAATCCAGAGAGTGGTGCAGCTGTACTTGCTCTTAAGAATATCGTTGGTATTGTTGAACCTGAAGAGGTAGAGGCACTTATCGCTAAGCTTAAGGGTATCGCTGCTGAGGATGAATTTGTAATTCAGTACAAGGAGCTTGTTGCTGTTAAGAAGGCAACTGCAGAGGGCAAGATGTTTACAGACTTCACTGTAGTTCAGGATGAGAACGATCCAGAGGGCTCTACAGTTAAGTTCTCAGACTTTGTAGGTAAAGGCAAGTACGTTCTCGTTGATTTCTGGGCAAGCTGGTGTGGTCCATGCAAGAGAGAACTTCCTAACATCGCTGCTGTATATGAGAAGTACAAAGGAGATGACTTTGATGTACTCAGCATTGCAGTTTGGGATAAGCCAGAAGATACAATCAAGGGTGCTCAGGAGCACGGAATCGTATGGAGCCAGATCATTAACGCTCAGCAGATTCCTACAGACATCTACGGTATCGAGGGCATTCCTCACATCATGCTTGTAGGTCCAGACGGAACAATCCTCAAGCGCGACCTCCGCGGAGAGGCTATCGGAGAAGCTGTTGCCGAGGCTCTTGGACGTTAAGAATAAAATAGCATTATTACCACATTCCCCCGGAGTTTATAGGTACTATAATTCCGAGGGGAATGTGATATATGTAGGTAAAGCAAAGGATCTCAACAAACGAGTTTCTCAATATTTTGTAGATCCGGAGCGCTTATCTACAAAAACTCGCGTACTTGTTTCAAAGATCGCCGATATTCAATATTCGGTAGTAGATACTGAAGCAGATGCGCTTTTGCTTGAAAACAACCTCATCAAGCAATACAAACCGAGGTATAACATACTTCTCAAGGACTCTAAAACCTATCCTTGGATTTGTGTGACGGCAGATGAATTTCCTCGAGTGATCCTTACTCGTACAATAACCAAGGACGGCTCTCGTTTCTATGGACCTTACAGTTCGGTACGCCACGCAAAAACCCTTCTTGAGTTCTTTACCCGCACATATCCGCTGCGTTCGTGTAAGTATAAGATCACGTCAGAGGCTGTGCTAAGGCACAAATTCCGCCCCTGCCTGGATATGCACATTGGTCGATGCAAAGGTTGCTGTGTGGGCGCAATTTCCCGCCAGGAATACAGCAACTATATTCTCGAAGTCGAGCGCCTGCTGAGTGGAGGAGTGCACGATATCATCCGCGAATATAAATTGCAGATGCAGCAAGCGGCAGAAGATCTCAATTTTGAGTTGGCACAGGCATATAAAGAGCGTATAGAATCCCTGCAGGCACATTATTCAAAGTCTATAATCAGCACGGCAGAAGGACGAGATCTGGATGTCTTCTCTATAGAATTTGAGGGATTTGAAGCATTTGGAAACTTCATGCGAATTCGCGGCGGCGCGATAGTCCAGTCGCTGAACCTTGGGTTCAAAATGAATATCGAGGAAGATAGAGCGGCAGTCCTTAGTGAATTTATCATTGAAATAGAGTCTAAGTTTGGCTCTTTGTCCAGAGAGATAGTCGTGCCGTTTCTTCCAGACGTACAGTTGGAGGGCATTGACTTCAAAATTCCGGTACGTGGAGATAAGTTGTCCTTGCTTGAGCTAAGCAACAAAAATGCAAAGGAGTTCCGTTTTAACTCTCTCAAGCAACGTGAGCACACCAATCCGCAGGAATTCCGTCTTACAGTCCTTGAGGAGCTACGCAAAGCTATCGGTCTCAAGGAACTCCCTACCCACATCGAATGCTTTGATAACTCCAACATCCAAGGCACCAATCCGGTCGCTTCTTGCGTGGTCTTCAGGGACGGCGAACCGTCCAAAAAAGATTATCGCAAATTCAAGATAAAGACAGTTATTGGTGCCAATGACTATGCTTCTATGAAGGAAGTAGTCAATCGACGCTATTCGCGAATGCTTCAGGAAGCGCCGGACGACCTGCCGCAGCTAGTTGTGATTGACGGCGGAAAAGGTCAGCTGGATTTTGCCTACCAGGCAATATGCGAGCTGGGGCTGCAGGACCGCATATTCCTGATCGGCCTTGCCAAGCGCCTGGAGGAGGTGATTAGAATAGGCGACCGTTTCCCTTTGTTTATAGACCGCAATTCGCAAGCGCTGAAACTCCTGCAGCGCCTCAGAGATGAAGCTCATCGCTTCGGTATTACATTCCATCGCCAGCTGCGCAGCAAGGCTGCTATCGACTCCGCTTTGCGACAGATAAAGGGTGTGGGCGAGCAGACAGAGCAGCGTCTGCTGATGCATTATGGCAGCGTGGCGCGCATTGCTGCCGCCAGTGAGGAAAGTCTGGCTTCGTTTGTGGGGCCGGTATTGGCAAAAAGAATCTTAAATCAACTAAATAATGAACGAGAAGACATTTAACAAGTGGTTTAATACCTTTATCCTTGCCGGAATGACCCTGGTAATGATAGTAACGACGATAATCAAGCTACAAGATGCGCAGGAAGGCCAGGCCATGCTGATTGTAGCTGCATTTGGCTCATTGATGGGCGTTCTGAGTACTGTGTGCTCTGCAAATGCAAAGATTCTAACCTTCTTGTTTGGCTTTTTTGATGTCGCTATTTATGGAGTGATGTGTTATATGGGAGGTAGATATGGAAATGCAGCTTTGCACATGCTCTATTTCTTGCCTATGCAGTTTATTGGCTTCTTTCAGTGGCGCAAGAGAGGTGCCGCATCAGGAGAAAAACCTAAGGCAAGGAGACTAAATACCAAGCAAGGCCTTCTTTCTGGCGTAGCTTTCTTTGCTGGTCTGGCCTTGACCTACTTTATCCTCATGAAATTGGGCGAAGCAGAAGCGGCATCCGTCGTAAAAATAGCTATTCTGATGGATGCCTTCTCGACAATGTGCAATATATTGGGTCAGCTTTTGATGAGTACAGCTTATATGGAGCAGTGGTACTTCTGGATAGGTGTAAATATTACGTCTATCATTATGTGGGCCATAACAATGAAGGAATCAGGGGATAATTCATTTGCCTTAATCTATATGATCAAGTATGCTTTCTACCTGCTGAATTCCATCAATGGCCTAAGAATATGGTTGAACCTTAGCCGCCCAGAGGTAAAAGCCCAAGATTTGGAGAATTAAAGAAAATTTGTTTACTTTGTGGTCTAGTAAGAAGTGTATTTTTAAAACTTAATATCTAATATTATGACTTACGCAGAAATTGTAAAAAAGGTCGAGGCGATTATCGTTGACAAACTTGGCGTTGAGCCATCAGAGGTAACAGAGACCGCTAACTTCACAAATGATCTCGGTGCAGATTCTCTTGACACAGTAGAGCTTCTTATGGAGTTTGAGAGAGTATTCGGTATCAAGATTCCAGATGAGGAGACCAGCACAATTGCAACCGTAAAGGATGCTTGTGACAAAGTAGCTGAAAAGCTCAACGTAACTGAATAAGACTATTTCTTACTCACATTACAAAAAGGACGGCTCATATGAGTCGTCCTTAATTATTTATTAATCTTCTGTTATTCGTTAGGAACAGCGTAGACCAATCTTAGATATGGTCGTTTCTCCGGATGAGTTGGGCCACAGAGTCTTGCCTTGTAGTAGCGGTCCTTATCCAATTCAATTTCTACGCTCTCTGTAGTTGTTGATTGGCTTGCATAAGCAGCCATCATTGCGTAGCTGTAGTAGTTGCTATATCCATAGCCACCGCCGTAACCGCCGCCATATCCACCATATCCATAGCCGCCATACATATCATTATAATAGCTCTGGTATGCCAGATAATTATAGAATTCGCTCATATCATTTGAGCCTCCAGTTGTTGTAACAGTAATCTCATTGGCCATGATGAGCAGCCAAATATCAAACGAACCGTTATTAAATCTCTCTTTTAGAGTTGCATTGGCTGTGTTCTCATCAAAGCGCACAAGCTCCTGGATATGGTAAGTGATATCTGGTGAATATTCAAAGATAGAGCGATTGACTTCTCCGATATTCTCTGTCTTTGAGCTGGTATCAGAAAGACCCATAAAGTTGGTTGACTTGTTTTCTGTATCAACAATACGACAAGTAGGAGAGAGGATATCAGGCCAGAAATTCATGTCCTTGTAATCCTTAGGGAACTCAAATGGGAATACGAGTGTAGCTTTGTTTACGATAACCTTATTTGGATCAATTCCTTCAGCACTGATCGCGTCAATAATGCTGTTTCTAATTGATTTTGCAGGGACTCTTGGCTTCAAACCGCCACCACCTTGCACATAGATGTAATCTTCAGCACGACCCTCAAGATTTCTTGTCTGATGAGTGGTTGTATTCAGCGCATACTGAGGGAAACTTCCGGTGGCTGAGTTGGTAAACAGAGAGTCGATATCATCAAACTTGGTGGCTCCATAATAGAAGCGGATGAATGTATCTCTTCTCTCTCCGTTAAACTCGGCAGAGTATTCAAGGTTGGCATAGTTGCCGAGAATAAACTTGTAGTCTGTGTCGTAGTCAAGCTGCACATCAAAGATGTTGATTCTTCCGCCATCGCCGACTGGTTCATCTGCCTCAATGAAGATTCCTGGGACCTTCTTCAGGTATTTATCAATATCAAGGAAGTCTTCGTCTTTAAGAGCCAGGAACTTAGCTGCAAACTCCTCGGTGAAGTTAAATGAGAGAGAATCTGCTCCTGAATATAGAATAGTTCCTTTGTTGATCTGCTTGTCGCCATGCTTTACCGGCTTGTTGATATCAAAATCAGCTGCCGGATCAAGAGGCTCGCTCAACTCATATACTCTCAATGTCTGAATGATATTCTTCTGCTCTTCCTTGTAGAAATCTACGGTATCCATTGCCGCAGAAAAACGGAATTTCTTGAAAATTGGGTTTTTACCAACAGAAAGAGAATCTTTAAATAGAGGTACGAGAGTAAACGCACTTGAGCGCTTGCTGGTGCCAAACTCCTCATCGTGCACTGCTCCCACGGTGATCCTTTTCTGAGAGTAAGCAGAGAGGCTGTCAGCCATCTCACTGTAAACCTCATCAATAGGGATGTCTACAGTGTGGAATGTATATGTCTGGCCTAGCGGAATCAGATTACTTCCCAAACCTGTGTTTACTTCAACGCACGAAAGGCAGCAGAAGCCTGCTGCCACTATTGCACAAAAGCGTGATTTCATTTTTCTAAAGTTCATCATAAAAGCCGCAGTACTCATCAATATAGCTTCCATCCTCGAGAGCCTTTGCGTTGAAAGGAAGGATTGGAAGATTGAGAGACTTGCAATGATCTATAATATCGTTGTTTACCCCCTCTGATCCAAGAATAATACCGTCAGAGTACTGGGCAGCTAGTTGAGCAAGTTTTATGCCATTGGCTCCATCAAGAAGAGCGACATCTTCTTTCTTGATGCCTCCAAAACAAGTTTTATCCATAAAGTCCGGAGCAAAATCAGTTGTTGGAGTATCATCATATACAGACAGAACGACCTTGCTTGAAGAGAAGATAGGATCGTCCTTGTATGCTTTCTTGAGGAAAAGTGGTACAAGGTGAGAAATCCATCCTTGGCAATGGATAACATCTGGAGCCCAGCGGAGCTTCTTTACTGTCTCAAGGACGCCACGGGCAAAAAATATTGCACGCTCATCATTATCGGCAAAGAATTTGCCGTCTGCATCGCAGAATGTTTCCTTTCTGCGGAAATAGTCTTCATTATCAATGAAATATACCTGAATTCTGGCAGATGAGATAGACGCCACCTTGATGATAAGCGGACGGTCTACATCGCTGATGATGATGTTCATACCAGAAAGACGGATTACCTCGTGAAGCTGATTCTTGCGCTCATTTATACAGCCGTAGCGAGGCATAAATGAACGGATCTCACGCTTACGCTCTTGGGCGCCCTGTGGAAGGTAACGTCCAATGTTTGCAATATTCGAATCCGGAAGGTAAGGGAATATTTCTGAGTTAACGAATAGAATTTTTTGTTTGGTACCACTCATAAATACAAAGATAAGAATTTTTTTTGGATATTTGATATTTCATTATCTTTGAACTTTTAATCTTGTATAACTATGTCTGCAAAGGATAATAAAAAACAGATAAGAAAGCGCATGATTAATGCCTATCTTTCTAGTGTTATTAGCATTAGCCTGCTACTTCTGCTAGTTGGTTTGGCGTCCCTTGTTGTTATAAATGCAAGAAATGTATCCTCCTATTTCAAGGAGAATATGAAGGTCTCTGTAATGATGGGAAGACTCGTGGAGGAACCCGAGGCGGAGGAGTATATCAAGCAGGTTTCGCGACTGCAATATGTCAAGGATACAAAACTCATTACCAGAGAACAAGGAACAAAAGAGATGGCGGAGATCCTTGGTGAAGACTTTTTGAGTGCATTTGATACATCTCCGGTTCCTGTGTCTGTGGAAGTAGGCTTGAAGGCGGAATATGTAGTTGCAGATAGCCTGGACTTTATAGTGAAGGCTTTGTCTGACTACGAAATTGTAGAGGAAGTGGATGCGCGCCAGGGATTGGTCGAGATGCTAAACGCCAATATTGCAAAGATTTCCCTTGTGTTTGCGGTATTTATTGCACTTCTCCTTTTTATCTCGTTTGTGCTCATCAACAATATGGTCAGATTGAGTTTCTTCTCGAAGCGCTTTACCATACACACAATGAAGCTTGTTGGTGCAACAAAGTCCTTTATCAGGGCTCCGTTTGTGCGTAGCGCTGTCGTTCAAGGCTTAGTTTCTGCAGCGATTTCCTCATTGGCTCTGGCGGCTTTGTATTATGTGGCACAGAAGGAGTTCCCACAGCTGTTTAATATATTTACAGCCAACACCTTGCTCATTACAATTGGGGTGATGTTTGCTTGTGGCGTATTAATCTGTGTTATCAGTACATTCCTTGTGGTCGGAAAGATGATCAGGATGTCCAAAGATGATTTATATTACTAAGAAATTATGGATAAGATGGCAATAGGTCCTAAAGGACTAAAACTGATGCTTGTGGGCTTGCTGCTAATGGTGGCAGGTTATATTCTCTTGATGGGAGGCGGAGTGAAGGATCCTCAAGTCTTTAATTACGATATGTTTGATTTCCGCAGACTTGTAGCAGCTCCCGTTGTGATAGTTGCGGGTATCGTGACAATTGTTGTGGCTATTTTAAGAAAAGATAAAACTGAAGAATAATTATGCAGTGGTGGGAAGCCCTTTTGATGGGTATTGTACAAGGCTTGACTGAATTTCTTCCTGTCAGCAGTAGTGGACATTTGATGATTTCAAAAGAACTTTTTGGGGTTACTTCAGAAGGTTTTCTGGATTTTACAGTAACTGTTCATTTTGCAACGGTATTGAGTACCATTGTCGTGTTCTGGAAGGTTCTTTGGCAGATCATTAAAGGAGTTTTGAAGTTCAAATACAATGACGAAACGGATTATTTCCTCAAGATCTGTGTTTCAATGATTCCTGTAGCAATTGTGGGCTTCTGCTTCAAGGATTTTGTAGAATCTCTCTTTAACGACTCGCTTAGAGTAGTGGCTATCTTCCTGTGTGTTACCGCCTTTATGCTCACATTCTCGGATTTTTATACCAAGCATGTCAAAATCAAGAACGATTATCGCAATGGCATTTCTTATTGGCAGGCAATAGTTATAGGTCTCGGACAGGCCCTCGCGGTTGCTCCTGGACTTTCTCGCTCTGGAACAACCATCGCTACAGGTCTGGTTGCAGGTGTCAAGAGAGAAAATATGGCACAGTTCTCATTCCTGATGGTGCTTATTCCTATTCTTGGCGAGCAATTCTTGAGCATTCTGGATATGCTCGGCGCGGATGCTGCCGCTATGAGTTCGGGTGTGGGCGTGAGCGCTCTCCTTTTTGGTTTTATCGGAGCTTTTCTTGCTGGTCTATTTGCTTGCAAGACAATGGTTGCACTTGTTAGAAAGGCAAAGCTTACTTGGTTTGCCCTCTATTGCGTAATTGTTGCAATTCTCATCTTCATATTGTAATGACGCAGAAAAAAGAAGTCTACTTTCTGTCCGATGTGCACCTTGGATTGCGCTTGGTGGATCCAGAAGAGAGGGAAGCTCGTTTTGTTTCCTTTTTGAAGAAAATCCCCAGGGATAAAGTCTGTGCACTCTATCTTCTAGGTGACATCTGGGACTTTTGGTATGAATATCGCGACGTAGTGCCGCGTTACGGAACACGCGTGATAGCTGCGCTCATCTCACTGATGGACGACGGTGTTGAGGTGTGGTTCTGTCCGGGCAATCACGACATCTGGACTTATTCATACTTTGAAAGTCTGGGTATGCACAAGATTGAGCAGCCGCACTTTACGGAGATTGGAGGAAAGATCTTCTGTCTGGGTCATGGTGATACTCTTGGTGGCGCTCCTTGGGGCTATCGCTTTATGCTCAGTATTTTCCGTTGCAAACTCCTGCAGAAACTTTTCAGCACGCTGCATCCTTGGCTTGCCTACCGTTTCGGTCTTGGCTGGTCAAATGACAGCCGCTATCGCCATAGCGAATATCATTTCCGAGGCGAAGAAGAGCCGCTGTATGGATTTGCGCTTGAGCAAAGCAGCAGCAGGAAAGTTGACTATTTTGTCTTCGGGCACTTCCACGATCGCGTAGATATGACGCTTCCTACAGGCGCACGCCTGTGCGTATTAAAGGATTGGATAGCCGGTGGCGAACCGCACGCCGTCTTTGATGGCGTTAATTTGACACTTCGCTCTGAAGTGTCTCGCGCTGAATAACAACGCGCGGCGGATATTCCATAAAAATAGAATAGTAGAAAGGCACCCATTCGCCAGAATCCCAAATCTTGCAGAGCTCTTCGATCTTTGCATCGTCCCCGCCGGCCTTAGGGTTGTAGCGGGTTTTTAGATTGTGAGAGAATATTCTGGCTACCAATTGCCAGAAGTTTGCTGCAAAGCCATTCTCGTAGTTCTTAATGATTTCAAATGCGCTCAAGCCACATTCTCTATCGACAAGTCGCAGAAGGACAAGGCCTTGACTGACTGTCATCGAGCGGATGTCCTTCTCGAAGATGCGGAAAAGCTCCCTCTCCACATCGTTGATGTATTTGGTTCTTTGACTGCGCTTGGTGACGTCTGCTGCCAGAGTGCTGTCTACCTGTGCCATCATTTTTCTACCCACAAGAGCATATGGGTAAACTTTATTGAAATTATATACGAGCTTGTAGTATTTGCGCCAGTCGTTGTCTTTCATCTTGCGTCCTTTGGGGAAAACCCAGACAGGATCCAGACTCTCCATCAATACGGTGTCCCCTTGTTCGGTAATCTGATAATACATCAACTGTCCGGACTTGGGTCTCTTTGTCTGAGCCGAGCCGTCAAGAAAGAAGAGAGAAGCTATAAATAGTATTGTTAAAATCCTTTTCATCGATATGCAAATATAAGAAAAATCTAGCTGTTTTTCTTCGTGTCGAAACTGCAAGAAAAAAGTTTTCAACCACGTTTGTAACTCGCTGAAAAGGGGCAACTTGAGTATCGGGATTGCGCGTCTAAAATATTTCAAAATTTTCTTAAAAAGGATTGTCAATTCAAATATTTTTACTATCTTTGCAATCCCAAAAACTAGGCCTTTTCCGCGTAAGGTTTTGGTTATCAGGGATTTAGGAGAAATTAATTTTAAAAAGTAATACTGAGATGTTACAACCTAAGAGAACAAAGTTTAGAAGGGAACAGAAGAACCGCATGAAAGGTAACTCACAGAGAGGAAACCAGCTTGCTTTTGGTTCATTTGGAATTAAGACCCTTGAAAATTGTTGGCTTACAGCGCAGCAGATTGAGGCTGCCCGTCAGGCTATCACGCGTTATATGAACCGTGAAGGCCAGCTCTGGATCAGAGTTTTCCCTGTTAAGCCTATTACTAAGAAGCCACTCGATACCCGTATGGGTAAGGGTAAGGGTGATCCATACGCATTTGTTGCGCCAATCACTCCAGGCAGAATCATCTTTGAGGCAGAGGGTGTGCCACTAGCTATCGCTAAGGAAGCTATGCGCCTCGGTGCCAACAAGCTCCCAGTTGCAACTAAGTTCGTTGTGCGCAGGGATTATGTTGAATAATTTATTGGAGAAAGAGAAATGAAAGCATCAGAAGCACGTGAGATGTCTGTAGCAGACCTCCGCGAACGTATTGCGATTGAGAAGAACAATCTTGACACAATGAAGATTAATCACACGATTTCTCCATTGGAGGACACTTCCAAAATTAGTAAGACCAGAAGGGATATCGCTCTTATGATCACTATCCTTGCTGAAAAAGAAAAACAGAACTAAATCTAGAGAAGTTTTATGGAAAGAAATCTTCGTAAGGAAAGACAGGGAGTCGTGGTCAGCAACAAGATGGATAAGACCATCGTAGTTGCCGTTGAGATCAGAGAGAAACACCCTTTGTACGGCAAGTTCGTCAAGAAGACCACAAAGTTCGTTGCTCAGGATGAGAAGAATGAGTGCGGTATCGGTGATACAGTACGCATTATGGAGACTCGCCCTCTTAGCAAGACTAAGAACTGGAGATTAGTAGAAATCGTAGAAAAAGCAAAATAGCATATGATACAGCAGGAAACACGTTTAACGGTAGCTGATAACAGCGGTGCAAAGGAGGTTCTTTGTATCCGTGTTCTTGGTGGTACCAATCGTCGTTATGCGACTGTAGGCGACACAATTGTTGTTGCAATCAAGAGTGCTATCCCTGGCGGTGACGCTAAGAAGGGTACAGTTTCAAGAGCTGTAGTAGTACGCACTAAGAAAGAGATCCGTCGAGTTGATGGTTCATACATCCGTTTCGATGACAACGCTTGCGTTCTTCTTAACAACGCAGGTGAGCTTCGCGGTACTCGTATCTTTGGCCCAGTAGCTAGAGAGCTCCGCGCTAACTTCATGAAAATTGTTTCACTGGCACCGGAGGTCCTTTAATTAATTAGCATTATGAAAAAGTTACATATTAAGAAAGGTGACACCGTGTATGTGAATGCCGGTAATGATAAGGGAAAGACTGGTAAGGTTCTTTCTGTCGCTCCTGCAGAGGATCGCGTTATCGTTGAGGGCATCAATATGGTGAGCAAGCACACTAAGCCAAATTCAAAGCAGCCTCAGGGTGGTATCATCAAGCAGGAGGCTCCTATTCACATTTCAAACCTCAATCTTATTGACCCTAAGTCTGGCAAGCCAACTCGCGTTGGTTACAAGATGGATGGTGACAAGAAGATCCGTTTCGCTAAAAAGTCTGGGGAGGAGATTAAATAATTATGGCAAAGAAAAACGCAGAAACTCAGCCTCAGGTAGTGCCTGCAGGTTATGTTCCTACCCTCAAGAAGGTATATAAGGAGGAGATCATTGATAAGCTCATGAAGCAGTTCTCTTACACAACTGTGATGGAGGTTCCACGCCTTGTGAAGATTACTATCAATGAGGGTGTTGGAAGTGCAACACAGGATAAGAAGATCGTTGAGGAGGCAGCAGCAGAGCTTTCAATCATCGCTGGTCAGAAGGCAGTTGTTACTACTTCTAAGAAGGACGTATCTAACTTCAAGCTCCGTAAGGGTATGCCTATCGGAACTAAGGTTACTCTCCGTGACGTTAAGATGTACGAGTTCCTTGAGAAGCTCGTGAGAGTGGCTCTTCCACGTATCCGTGACTTCAACGGTATCGCAGAGAACATGGACGGACAGGGTAACTATACTCTCGGTCTTAAGGAGCAGATTATCTTCCCAGAGATCGATATCGACAAGAACCCACGTATCCACGGTCTTGAGATTACATTTGTTACAACAGCCCGCACCGATCAGGAGTGCCACGCACTTCTTACCGCATTCGGTCTGCCTTTCAAGAAACATAACAATTAAGAGATACTATGGCAAAAGAATCAATGAAAGCCCGCGAGGTAAAACGCGCGAAACTTGTTGCTAAGTACGCAGAGAAGAGAAAGGCTCTCAAAGAAGCCGGAGACTGGGCTGCTCTTGACAAGCTCCCTAAGAACTCTTCTCCAGTCCGCCTTCACAATCGTTGCTCACTCACAGGTCGTCCTAAGGGATATATGAGAGCATTCGGCATCAGCCGTATCCAGTTCCGTGAGATGGCTAGCAATGGTCTTATCCCAGGTGTAAAGAAGGCAAGTTGGTAAAAAAATAAAAAAGAAAGAATATGACTGATCCAATTGCAGATTTCCTCACCAGAGTGCGTAATGCATACAGTGCAGGTAAGAAAGTAGTGGAGATCCCTTCTTCAAAGATGAAGGTGGCTATCACCCAGATTCTCTGTGAGAAAGGTTACATCCTCAGCTACAAGGTAGTAGAGGGAACTCCATTCAATACTATCAAGATCGCTCTTAAGTACCACCCACAGACCAAGACTCCAGCTGTCAAGAAGATTGAGCGCGTGTCTACTCCAGGTCTTCGTAAGTACGCAGATGTTGATAACATTCCAAGAGTACTCAACGGTCTCGGAATCGCTATCCTTTCAACATCAAAGGGCATCATCACCGATAAGGAAGCTAAGGAGCTTGGCGTAGGTGGTGAAGTAATATGCTACGTATATTAATTTTTTAAACACTTTATTTATAATGTCACGAATTGGTAAATTACCTGTAAGCCTTCCGACCGGCGTGAGCGCAGAGCTTCTCGCTGGCAACGTGTTGAAGGTTAAAGGACCTCACGGTGAGATGAGCCAGAAGATTGATTCTGATATCATCGTAACCATTGAGGACAATCAGATTAAGTTTGCCCGTCCGACCGACCAGCCACGTCACCGCTCTATGCACGGTCTTTATCGTGCTCTTGCAAACAACATGGTTATCGGTGTGAGCGAGCAGTTCACCATCCAGCAGGAGTTGGTCGGTGTAGGTTACAGAGTTGCAGTACAGGGCCAGCTTTTGGTCTTCTCTCTCGGTTTCTCACACGAGATCCAGCTTATGCTTCCACAGGAGGTCGTTGCTACAGTTCCAGATGTCCGCAAGGGCGAGAACCCACGCCTCGTTCTTAAGAGCTGTGACAAGCAGCTTGTAGGCCAGGTTGCAGCTAAGATCCGTTCATTCCGTAAGCCAGAGCCATACAAGGGCAAAGGTATCAAGTTTGTTGGCGAGCAGCTTCGTCGTAAGGCAGGTAAAACAGCAGCCGCTAAATAATAGGAGGATTGAATTATGGCACTTAGTAGAATTGAAAGAAGAAGAAGGATTCATTACCGTATACGTAAGCATGTCAATGGTACTGCTGAGCGTCCACGTCTCGTGGTTTTCCGCAGTAACAAGCAGATTTACGCACAGGTTATTGACGACGAGCAGGGCAAAACACTTTGCGCTGCCGCATCCAACGATAAGGCTCTTGCAGTTGAGTGCAAGGGTAAGAGTGGCATCGAGGCCGCTGCTGTTGTCGGCAAGGCAATCGCAGAGCGCGCCCTCGCAAAGGGTATCACCACTATCTGCTTTGATCGTGGCGGTTACCTTTTCCACGGAAGAGTTAAAAGTTTGGCAGATGCTGCCCGCGAAGGTGGCCTCGTATTCTAATAGTAAAGACTATGGCAAATACAAATGTTAAAAGAGTAAAGACATCTGACCTTGTTCTCAAGGACAGATTGGTTGCCATCCAGAGAGTTACAAAGGTAACTAAGGGTGGTCGTCACTTCCGCTTCGCTGCAATTGTAGTCGTAGGTGACGAGAACGGCGTTGTAGGTTATGGTCTTGGTAAGGCTAATGAGGTTACAGCCGCTATCGCTAAGGGTGTTGAGGATGCAAAGAAGAATCTCGTAAAGATTCCTGTAATCAACACAACTATCCCTCACGAGCAGGAAGCTAAGTTTGGTGGCTCACGCGTATTCATGAAGCCAGCTGCGCCAGGTACTGGTGTTAAGGCAGGTGGTGCGATGCGTGCAGTATTTGAGTCTGTAGGTATTCAGAACGTGCTTGCAAAGTCTAAGGGTTCATCTAACCCTCACAACCTTGTTAAGGCTACCGTTACTGCTCTTACTCAGATGAGAGACGCCTATACAGTTGCAGGCCTTCGTGGTGTGCCAATGTCAAAAGTTTTCAATGGTTAAGGAGGACACGACTATGGCAAAGTTTAGAATTACACAGATTAATAGTTGCAACGGCGGTACTCAGCGCCAGAAGGATAACCTTCGCTGCTTGGGTCTTCGTCGCTTGCACCAGACAGTAGAGGTAGAGAAGACCCCAATCACCGAAGGACAGGTTGCTAAGGTTGCACATCTCTGCAAAGTTGAAGTTATTGACTAAGGAGGGACTGTAAAATGAAACTTAACAATTTGAAACCAGCTGTTGGTTCTACCCACACAAGTAAAAGATTAGGTCGCGGTCAGGGCTCTGGTAAGGGTGGTACTTCTACCCGTGGTACTAAGGGTGCACAGGCTCGCGCAGGTTATGAGCACAAGATTGGCTTTGAGGGCGGTCAGATGCCTATCCAGAGACGTCTTCCTAAGTTTGGATTCAAGAATCCTACAAGAGTAGAGTACAAGGCAGTTAACGTTGCTGAACTCGAGGCTCTTGCAGCTCAGGGAGTAACAGAGATCACTGTAGCTGAGATCAAGGCTGCAGGTCTTGCTGGAAAGAACGATCTTGTAAAGGTTCTCGGTAACGGAGATATCAAGACTGCTGTAACAGTTACAGTTGACGCTTTCTCAAAATCAGCAATTGCTAAAATTGAAGCTGCTGGTGGAAAGGCAGTTGTTAATGAGTAGTTATGAGATTTATCGAGACTATAAAGAACATTTTTAAGATTGAGGAGCTTCGCAAGAGACTCGTCTACACATTCGCCCTTATTCTGGTCTACAGATTAGGGTGTTTTGTGGTGCTTCCAGGCATCGACGCGTCAATGCTCGCTACCCTCCAGGACAGTGCTCAAGAGGGTCTTGTAGGCCTCTTGAACATGTTCTCTGGTGGTGCGTTTGGTAACGCTTCAATCTTTGCATTGGGTGTGATGCCGTACATCTCGGCATCCATCGTGATCCAGCTCTTGGGCGTTTTCGTTCCTTACTTCCGCAAACTGCAGATGGAAGGCGAGAGCGGTCGCAAGAAGATGAATCAGATGACAAGATGGCTCACCATCATTATCATCTGCATCCAGGGTCCAGCTTATATGGCTCAGCTTCACAGCCAGATTCCTGCTAATGCATTTGTAGCTGTAAATCAGTTTGGTTGGAGCAACTTCGTATTCAACCTCATCTCTACACTCACACTCATGGCAGGTTCTATGTTTGTTATGTGGCTCGGTGAGCGCATTACTGATCGTGGTCTCGGAAATGGTATTTCCCTCATTATCATGATTGGTATCGTTGCTCGTCTTCCTTATGCAATCGTAGCTGAAGTTGGTGAGAAGCTCTCAGCAGGTAGCGGTGGTATCATTCTCGTAATCGTAGAGTTCGTTCTTTGGTTCTTTGTGATTGCAGCTGCTATCGCTCTTGTTCAGGCTGTTCGTAGAGTGCCTGTACAGTATGCCAAGAGAGTTATTGGAAATCGTCAGTACGGCGGAGTGCGTAACTATTTCCCTGTAAAGATTAACTCTGCAGGTGTTATGCCTATCATCTTCGCTCAGGCTTTGATGCTCTTCCCACTCATCTTCTCTCGTTGGGATGCAACTAGAGGTTTTGCTGCAACAATGAGCAACTATACCGGTTTCTGGTATAACTTCGTATTCTTTATCCTCATCTTTGTCTTCACATATTTCTACACAGCGGTTACTGTAAACCCTACAATGATTGCTGAGAATTTGAAGCAGAATGGAGGATTTATTCCAGGCGTTAAGCCAGGTAAGAAAACTGCTGAGTACCTCGGTTCAATCACCGATAGAGTTACTCTTCCAGGTTCTATCTTCCTCGGTGTAATCGCCATACTTCCTGCTTTGGCTATGCTTCTTGGCGTCACTAACTCATTTGCAAGTTTCTATGGTGGTACTTCACTCTTGATTCTTGTGGGTGTTGTTCTTGATACCCTCCAGCAGGTCGATAGTTATTTGCTGATGCGCCACTATGACGGTCTCATGAAGACAGGTCGTCTTAGCGGACGTTCAGGTATGTAGTTCTTTGAAAAATTAAGAGGTTGTGATTAAGCCTAAAACTGAAGAAGAGATTGCTCTCTTGCGCGAAAACGCCATTTTGGTCTCAAAGACATTGGCTGAAGTCGGTAAGGTAGTTGCCCCAGGTGTGACAACAAAAGAGTTGAATAGGGTAGCTGAGACATTCATTCGCGACAATGGTGCAATTCCAAGTTTCCTCGGTTTTGAAGGTTTCCCTGCAGCTATCTGCGCCTCAGTAAACGATGTGATAGTACACGGATTTCCGTCAGACTATGAGCTTAGAGATGGCGATATCGTTTCTGTGGATGTAGGTACCCTCTATAAAGGCTATAATGGAGATTCTGCTTACACCTTCCCGGTAGGGGAGGTGGATGAGCAGACCAGAAAACTTCTGGATGTCACCAAAGAGTCGCTCTATAAGGGCATAGAGGCAGCTGTAGCGGGCGCGCGCATAGGAGATATCGGATACGCGGTACAATCGTATGTTGAGCCATTTGGCTTCTCTGTAGTCCGTGAACTAGAAGGACACGGAATAGGCAAGAATATGCACGAGAATCCTGGTGTTCCAAATTATGGACGTCCTGGTCGTGGAACTCGCCTGGTAGAGGGCATGGCTTTATGTATTGAGCCGATGATCAATGCCGGTGGCAAGGCTGTCTATCTTGCAAAAGATGGTTGGGCAGTCCGCACACAGGATAAGAGAAAATCAGCTCACTTCGAACTCACGATTGTTGTCCGAAAAGGCCAGGCCGAGCAACTCTCAACCTTTGATTTTATCGAGAAAGATGGCAAGATTAAATTTTAAGTGTAATTTTTTATGTCAAAACAAGTAGCAATAGAACAAGATGGAAAGGTGATCGAGACCCTTCCAAACGCGATGTTCAAGGTCGAGCTTGAGAACGGTCATGTCCTGCTCTGCAATATTTCAGGCAAGATGCGAATGCACTTTATCCACATTCTTCTTGGCGACAGAGTTAGAGTAGAAATTTCACCGTATGATTTAACCAAGGGCAGAATATCTTTCAGATACAAATAAAA
>JAFNUQ010000064.1 GCA_017383945.1 Bacteroidales bacterium
ATCCCAGTTGACCATCTTCACGCCGCGGTAAATCATTCCTTTGTTGTAGAAATAGCAGAATGTTGCAATCACTGCGTCAGAGAGCTCCGGCTCCATTGTAAATCTAGTGCGATCCCAATCACAAGATGCACCGAGCTTGCGAAGCTGCTGGAGGATGATTCCACCGTGCTCCTCTTTCCACTCCCAGGCATATTTCAAGAACTCCTCGCGAGAGATATCCTCCTTTGAGATGCCCATACCTTTGAGGCGAGCCACTACCTTTGACTCGGTGGCGATACTGGCGTGATCTGTACCAGGAACCCAACAAGCATTTTTACCATCCATACGTGCTTTACGGATGAGCACATCGTTGAGTGTGTTGTTGAGCACGTGTCCCATGTGAAGGATACCAGTCACATTTGGTGGTGGGATTACAATTGTATAAGGCTCTCTTCCATCTGGTTCAGAATGGAAAAATTTGTTTTCCAGCCAATAGGCATACCATTTGTCCTCTACAGCGGACGGATTGTATTTTGCTTCAAGTTCCATAATCAAAATCAATTACCGGGCATCCAAAGCCCATTTTCTTACAAAACGCAAATATAGTCAAAATTCAGCAGATTTCTATACTTGATTTAACGCTTGATTATTGTTAGATTTGTATTTTGCAAATACGAGAAATAATGAGCAATAATCTAGATAACATCAATAAAATCAAAGCAATCTGTTTTGATCTTGACGGAGTGGTCACCAACGGTATGATCATCCCCATCGGACCAGAAAAAGACGATCTTGTCCGCATAGTGGACGCCAAGGATTCATTTGCGTCCCGCGTAGCTGCTTTAAAAGGCTTCATTTTAGGAGTATTCTCAGGAGGAAACACCAGAGCACTTTTTGCCAGATGCACCCATATGGGAGTAGAAGAAGAGAACATATATCTCGGATGCAGAGGCAAGCTTGCCATCTTTGAAGGCTTCTGCAAGAAGCACAACCTTGACCCTAGCGAGGTTGCCTACTATGGAGACGATATCCCTGACACACAAGTACTTAAGGCGTGCGGACTAGGATTCGCTCCTGCAGACGCCGTAGAGGAAGCCAAGGCAGCAGCAGACTATGTACTCACACGTCCCGGGGGACACGGATGCCTGCGCGAAGGTATCGAGATGATACTCAAAGCTCAAGGAAAATGGCAGTTTGACGAGGACAAGTACGACCAGATCTACTAAACGATGAAATCAATCATTTTAGGAAGTAATTCCCCTCGTCGCAAAGAGCTTCTGAAAGGACTAGGATTAGAATTTACAGTCGATACAGGAAACACTTTTGACGAACGCATCGAGGAAGGCGTTGATCCCCACCAGCAGGTCATTGATATGTCCGAGGGCAAATCCGCCGGATTCCATAGGCCCCTGGAAGCGGATGAGATCCTCATAACCGCCGATACAATCGTGATTGTAGAGGGCGAGCTTCTAGGCAAGCCACATTCTCGTGAGGAGGCTGTTTTGATGTTGCGCAAGCTCTCAGGCAGAGAGCACGAAGTCGTCACAGCCGTAACCATCCGTGACAACTCCAGGAAGCTCACATTCTCGGACTCCAGCAGCGTCAGATTTGCAGCGCTTGATGATAAAGAAATTGACTATTACATAGACAATTACAAACCTTTTGACAAAGCCGGAGCATACGGCATCCAAGAATGGATAGGTTATGCAGCGATAGAATCCATCAAGGGCTCCTTCTACAACATTATGGGACTCCCCGTCCATCGCATCTATCAAGAGATTAAAAGTTTCCTTTAATGTCTGATCGCCCATTTACATACCCCTTCTGCTATGTGCCTTCACCAGAAGTCGTCGAGGCTTCAGAAGCTCTCATTGCCCGCATTGACGCCAGCAATGAGTTGAAGGAAATATTCGCCGAAGGCAAGATGATGGGTGTGCTGATTACAGACGGAGGCGTGCTTTATGCATTCAGCGGGCTGGCGGGAGGACGAGCCAGCATTGAGGGTTTTGCTCCCCCAATCTATGACTATACCCTGCCCGACGGGCACTTCCGCATCCGCGAATCCGAAATCTCCGCAATGCCTGCCGGTCCCGAGCGCAAAGCAGCATCTGCAGAGCTTCAAGATTACCTGTTTGAGCATTATCGGGTGTCCAATGCCCTGGGCGAGGAGAAAAGCATCAAGGAAGTATTTGCTTTGCGCGGTCTTGTACCTCCCGGAGGGACTGGAGAATGCGCCGCCCCGAAGCTGCTGCAATGGGCATATTCTCAAGGGCTTAAGCCTCTCGCAATGGGCGAATTCTGGTATGGAGATTCGCCTCGCTCAGAAGTTAGGCAAAGTGGCAGTTTCTACCCTTCGTGTATGGGCAAATGCGGCCCGCTGCTCAGCTATATGATGCAAGGCCTTGAGGTAGAGCCCAACCCCCTCGACAAGAAATATAGCGGCACGGAGCCGGAAATCATATTCAGCGACCAAGACATCATTGTCGTCAATAAGCCTGCAGGAATGCTCAGCGTCCCCGGCAGGACAGAAGCAGATTCTTTATTGGAGTGGCTCAGAGCGAGGTTTGGGCAGCAGACAGAAAGCTGCCACCGCCTGGATATGGATACATCCGGAGTAATGGTTTTTGCCCGCCATCTGGAAGCCAAGCGCAACATAGAGGCACAATTTGCCGCAGGCGAAGTCAAAAAGAGCTACCGCGCAAGACTCTGCAACACAGGCAAGGCCTTCAAAAAGTTTAGCGAAGGCACAATCAGCCTCCCTCTGATGCTTGACTATTATGATCGCCCTAGGCAGATCGTAGATTTCAAACAAGGTAAAACCGCCATAACAGATTATAAGGTCGACCAGGTTCTGCCCAACGGGGAGGTAGAAGTACTTTTCTACCCCCGCACCGGGAGAAGTCATCAGCTCAGAGTGCATTCTGCGCATCATTTAGGCTTGGGTCGCCCCATCAAGGGGGATAAACTTTATGGAGATCCCAGCTCAGACAGATTATATCTGCACGCAGAAAGTATATGTTTGAAGCATCCGGGAAACGGAGAAATTGTTAAATTTGAAACATTAAATAAAACTATAAGATTATGAAA
>JAFNUQ010000065.1 GCA_017383945.1 Bacteroidales bacterium
ACACGCGACTGTCTGGGCAACGTCTCCTCTTTCAAGGAAAAGGGCAAGCCGGAGACGGTGGTCATCTGGAGCTATGGCGGCACTGAGCCTGTGGCCATCATAGAAAACGCCACCTATGCTCAAGTCAGCAGCGCTCTCGGAGGACAGTACGCACTCGATGCGATAACTCGTGCTCAGGCTCCGAGTGCCTCTCAGCTGAGCGCCCTCAATGGTCTGCGCAGCACCCTGACCGGCGCTCATGTCCACACCTACACACATCACCTCGGCATTGGCCCGGCATCTGTCATCTCCCCTGCGGGACTGACCACTGGATATGAATATGACTCGGGGGCAAGGCTGGCTGTGGTCAGAGATCACGACGGCAAGAAGACGGAAGAGCACATCTACAGCCTTCTGAGCAACGGTTCCGGCAGACGCAGCATCAGACACAGAAGCTATCGCAATGACACGGCTACCCAATATACTGAAGATGTGGAGTGGTGGTCATTGCTCGGCCTGAAGACAGAAGACATAGCCATAGATGCGGCCGGGGACGGAAGGGATCTTGTCACCGCCTATGGGTCTGACTTCCTGCTTCACGACGACGAGAAGGTATGGGTACCATATCCTGTGGAGACAGGAGGCGGAGCGGCAAGACCTTTGCCGGCAACGGAAGCTGCCAACTATCACGGTAGTGATCTTGCATACTACTACAAGCAATATGAGATATCGTCTCGCGACAGGATCATCGCATCGGCTCAGCCGGGCTTTGCCGGAACGCACGGCGAGACCTACTCTCAGGACGTGGCAGGGGCATTCCCTATACTCCTGTGGAAGAACGGTGCTATCAGCAACGAGGGAGACTATTCATCCGGCGAAGTCCGGAAAGAGACCGTCACAGATGCAGACGGCAAGATTTCTTCCGTGTACTCTGACTGGAGTGGACGCGTGCTTGGCACTTCGCTTGGCAGCGATACTCCTACCTACTATATCTATGACGGCTATGACCAGTTGCGTGCGGTGGTCGGGAGCGGTATTGCTCTGACGGACACCCTGAGCATGTGGCGCTACGGTTACGACACCCTCGGCAGACTCAACTCCAAGGGCATCCCGGGAAGCATTCGCGAGCACTACATCTACGACTCCGAGGACCGCATCATCTCCGTGACCAAGGGCAGTCGGGTGGAAGAGCTGGAATATGATGCATTTGGACGAATCCTCAGGAGGTACCGCACCGTCAGTGGCGGAGCAAGGACTCTGGTCGAGGAGTACAGCTATGACTTCTATCCGAGCGGTGTGAGTGGAGGCCCTGCCAAGGGGCTGGAGACACAGAGGCGTCTGGCGGAGATAGCTCCGGGCGGAGGCGTCTCGGGATACACTCAGACAAGGACCATCTACGACGCCAAGCAGAGACCGTCTCAGGTGCAGACGCAGTATGCAGACGGAGGTTCACTTGTCGAGAGCTACAGCTATAACTTCGCTGACGAAATCATCGCTTCTACACTCAGCAGCACTCAGGCCGGGGTTACCTCTGTGCTCAGCAGCACATACGCCTATGACATCCGAGGAAGGATGACAGCCGGCACCGAGACCCTAACCGTCGGAGGGGTGTCTAAGGGCAGCATCTCCACTCAGTATGGCTACGATGCCCTCGGCAGGCCACAGAGCAAGGCGGCCACAGCCGGTGGCGGCACAGCGCTCGCTTCCTCTTCGGCTTATACCCTGCAGGGATGGATAAACAGTCACAGTGTGACTAAGGGCGGAGCGGCACTCTTCTCGCAGACACTCCACTACGACAACAATCCTTCGCTCTCGGGAGTCAGTCCTCTGTATTCCGGACTGATAAGCGGCAGGACTGAGTCCTGGTCCTTTGGAGCGAGTGTGACAGAGGGCTTTGCCTATGACTATGCAGCAAGACTCTCCAAAGAGATAAAGGGTGGAGTCACATCCAACTATGCCTACGATGCCAGGGGCAACCTCAACTCGGAATCGGGTGCAGAGGGATCGAGGACCTACAGCTATGTCGGCGACAGACTCGCTTCGCTCATCCGCAGCGCAGGAGGCACCAGCACCTTCTCACACGATGAGCACGGACGGATGACCTACGACGGTCTGACGGGGCTCAATATCAGTTACAACCACGAGGACCTGCCGGCAAGCATCAGCGATGCCTCAGGGGTGAAGGTTAGCTACAGCTACCTCTCCGACGGCACGAAGCTCAGCGCGCTGAAGCCAAATGGCGAAGGGCTTGTCTATCGGGGACCATTTGTCTACAGGAGAAGCAGTGGTGGCGGCCTGAGCTTTGAGAGCGTCAGCGCAGAGGAAGGTAGGCTGAGCTCTGCCGGAGAGTTGCTTTATGTCGAGGACTACCTCGGCAGCGTGAGAGCTGTCGTCAGCGGCTCGGGTGGCACGCTTCTCGAAGCCTCAAACTACAGCGCCTTTGGTGCAAGAGCCCAGGCGCCATCGGCACCGCTCGGCACAACGCCTGCAGGCATCACCCTACGAGACCACTACACCGCCCAGGAAGACCAGGCTCCGGACTTCGCTGTGCCTTATACCGACTTCGGAGCAAGGCAATATAATGTAGGACTCCGCCGCTGGATGAGCCCGGACCCTCTCTCAGAGAAATACTATGGTATCTCGCCGTATGCTTTCTGTAACAATAGTCCGATGGTATTTGTGGATAGGGATGGTAGGGTCATCGACACAGCAATTGATGTTGTAAGCATAACTCTTGGAGTTAAGAGCCTCGTCAGCAATATCAAAACGGGTAATGTCTGGGCTGCTGTTGGTGACGGAGCAGGTATTGCAATCGATGCGATAGCAGCAGCAATACCTTTTGTTCCAGGAGGTGTTGGTGCTATCAGAGCCGGAGCAAAAGCGTTCAATATATTGGACAATGCGGCAGATGGAGCGAAATTGCTTAAGGTAACAGATGGCGCCGCAGATATTTCAAAAATTCAAGCTGAGCTTGGTGTTTTTCAGAAGGCAGCAGAGTTCGGTGTCGATTCATATAAGAATCTACGCAAGAAAGTAATTGCAAGATATGGAAAAGGTTCAGGACTTGAGGTCCACCATTTGATAGAGCAAAGATTTGCAAAACAAATGGGTATGAAAGCTAATGATATGCCATCAATCGTGCTCACACATGATGAACATATGATGTTTACATCTGCGTGGAGAGATGCAATAGGATACAACAAAACATTAGATAAAATCACAACAAATGATGCCATGCGGGAAGATATTATTAAAGCGGCAGAAAAAATCTATAATGATTATCCAGAAATATTAATAAAAATTAAGGAGTTCTTCAAATGAAAAAGATGAGACGTATTCGTGATAAATGGACAAGTGATGATGTTGTCTTCTTATCACAATTAGGAATTAAAGCAAAAGAGGGACGTATGCATTTCTATATTGAAGAAGAGGATGATAGATATAAAAAGATTCTAAATCATTTTGAAGATAGATTGAATGCTGGCTTCTACTTATCGCATGATGTATTTTTTTATGAATATTCAAAAGAAGAGTATTAAACTTCCGATTATTTTGTGATTGACGGATGGAATAATTGTGGTTATCCTCAACCAGAAGCCGGTTTCAAATACGAGTCTATTTCTTTTGATGCAGAAAAGATTTGTCCTGAATGTAATTGTGGGCGTGTGCAAACAAATAATTTAAGGGTAAATAAGCTTTCAAAACACGGCTTTTGGACTTTTTTCTCTTGGCTCATTGACGAATTCTTTGTAAGTGAAAGGATTTATAATGAGGTGTTTTCACCTCACGGTATTGAAAAGCGAAACGTTATAAAAGGAGGTAAGATAGTAGAAGGTGTTTACCAACTCATAATACCAACAATTGATGAATCTATTGACCTCTCAGATAGAGAGCACGAAATATGCCCTATCTGTGGTGTACATAAATATTCAATGAGACATATGCAATATCCTTTCTTTCCGCTTCATAAACATCCATTACCTGGCATTTATAAGACAAAAGAATACTTTGGTTCTGGGGGACAGGCGCAACATTCAATAATAATATCAAAAAATGTCGCTGATAAGTTGATAGAATCCAAAGATCTAAAAAGAGAGTGGCTTATCCCTTGCCGTCGGGCGGATAACAATCAATAATAGAAGTGACCCGGCCGCAAGGCTGGGGAGGATAGACACGAAGTGTCGTACCCTCCGGAGGCCGACCACCACAAAGCCAGCTCCTCAGATGGATGACCCCGGACCCTCTCTCGCAGAAGTACTATGGCATCTCGCCGTATGCCTTCTGCAATAACAGTCCGATGGTCTTTATAGGAGGTAATATCAAAAAAGAGCGACCTTGATGGCCGCTCTTTTTTGTATTTAAACTTTAACTTATGAAAGCTTGTTGATGTAAACTGCGATACCGCTCTTGAGGTTTGAAGCCTTGTTCTTGTGGATAAGACCAATCTTTGCAAGCTTATCAATCATCGCATAAACCTTAGGTGCATTCTTCTCTGCAGTTGCCTTATCTGTGGTCTTGCGGATGTCGCGGATCGCGTTTCTTGTTGTCTTTGCATAATATCTATTATGCAATCTACGCCTTTCGTTCTGACGATCGGCCTTCTTTGCTGAAGCTGTATTTGCCATTATTATTTCTTTTTAATATTTGTAGTGGGTAGGAGAATCGAACTCCTATTGCAAGAATGAAAATCTTGAGTACTAGCCGTTATACGAACCCACCAACTCGATCCCAAATGCTAATGCACTAAATTGGGAGTGCAAATATAGTAATTAATTTGCATTTGACAAATTATTTTCAGCATTTTCTTCTTTGTTTGGCCATTCCCATGAATATAGCAGAGCCTCTACCTGACGAAGGTGCTGACGCTTGTCAAGGCTTGGAGCATATACAAAAGCTTCAAGCACAATGATTTCTTTGCCGTCCTGACTATAAAAAGAGTGTGAGACAAATGGACCGCCCATATAATCGTTTTCTACGTCCCACATACCTCTGGTCTGAACGATATTTCTTCCGCGATATCTGAGGTATTCTACCATAGGAGTGAAGTGCGGACTGGTGATCATATATGAGTTCTCACGCATTCCTGGCACATTTGCCTTCATAATCGCATTTCTGTTCTTGATGATGTTGCTAGAGGTAAAAGGATGGTCTTCCTCTGCCGGGTATTTGTAGATGAGCACGTCCTGATATACGTACTGCTTGTCATTGGCGATCCAAACAAAATCATCGGTTGCTTTTCTGAGCTTATATCCCATTGGGAAATGCATCATTCCGCCAAATCTCTCTGGTAGAATCTCAGCAAGAGGTTTTTCCTCATACTTCATCGTGTTCTTGATGACTCTGTCACGCTCTGCCTGCTCGATATATCTCTCAATATGAGTTCCGTTGGTTTTTAAAAGTTCAACGGCGGCTTCGCTGTTTTGTGCATTAATCTGCACTACGCACTGCGGAGTGGACCATATGTCGTTTCTGAAAAGGACAGCTGCGCTATCTATTTGTGGGTCAATGTTGTAGAGTACTATAT
>JAFNUQ010000066.1 GCA_017383945.1 Bacteroidales bacterium
ACAATCAGACAAAAGAAAACTGCGGACAGATAGATATTCTTATCAACTGTGCCGGCATCATCACAAGTAACAAGAGGTTTGATATGCTCAGCACCGAAGAAATTGTCCGCACTATGAACATCAACGCCATTGCTCCAATGTTTGTAGCTCGTGCAATTCTCCCGGATATGATCAAGAGATCCAAGGGACATATCTGCAACATTACTTCCGCTGCGAGTATGGTTTCAGATCCTTATATGTCAGCCTACGGTGCAAGCAAATGGGCTGCTACCGGATGGTCGGATTCTCTGCGCATCGAGATGAAGAAAATGAAAAAGGGAATAAATGTCACTACTATCGCCCCTTATTATATCAGTACCGGTATGTTCCAGGGCGTAAAGTCTCCACTCATCCCTATCCTGAAGCCTGAATATGTAACAAAGAGGATAATCCGCGCTATTGAGCGTAATACAGGCTTTAGAGGTATTCCTTTTGGAATGCATTTCATCAGATTCTGGCAATTTGTCCTTCCGACAGCAATTTTTGACGCTTTTTTTGGTGAAGTAGTTGGACTTTACCACGCAATGGATAACTTTACAGGCAGAAAATAAATGATATGTCTAATATAGCAAATACACCCGTCTCAACGATTGCTGAGGTAGTCAAAGCCCAGAAAGACTTTTTCTCAAGTGGAAAAACCTTGGATATAGACTTCAGGAAGCAGATGCTCAAAGAGTTTCAGAAAGCACTTATAAAGTGGGAGAAGCCGCTTTGTGATGCTTTGTGGCAGGATCTGCATAAATCCTACGAAGAAGCCTACCTCACAGAAATCAGCATAGTAAAAGCCGAGATCCGCAATCACATTAAAAATGTTAAGCGCTGGGCGCGCAAAGAAAACCGCCCTACCCCGATCAAGCTTTTCCCAGCGAGCAGCCACATTGTCAAGGAACCGCTTGGCAATACGCTGATTATCTCGCCTTGGAACTACCCGGTTCAGCTGCTTCTCAACCCGCTCGTGGGCGCGATTTCTTCTGGCTGTACTGCCATACTCAAGCCTTCGCCTTATGTTCCGACAGTATCTGCTGTTCTTCAGCAGATGATTGAAGATACATTTGCAAGCCAATATGTAGCTGTAGTACAAGGCAACCGTGATGTCAATGCAGCCCTTCTGGAGCACCGCTATGACCTTATCTTCTTTACAGGAAGCCCTGCTCTGGCAAAGACCGTTATGGCTGCAGCAGCAAAGCATCTGACTCCACTTGTGCTTGAGCTAGGCGGCAAGAGTCCTTGTGTGATCGATAAGGAAGCAGATATCAAGCTCGCAGCAAAGCGCATAGCCTGGGGTAAGACCATCAATAGTGGTCAAACCTGTATTGCTCCTGATTATATCCTTATCCACGAAGATGTGAAAGCTGAGTTTGCACATGAGTTTGGAAAAGCAGTACACGAGCTTCATGGAAGTGATGTAGCAGAGAGCAATCACTATGTGAGGATGGTTAATCAGAAGGCCTTTGAAAGGGTATCTTCCTATCTCAAGGAAGGCACTGTCATTTCGGGCGGTCACACAGACCCTCAGAGCAGATATATTGAGCCTACTCTACTTGATAATGTGGCACTTAACTCAAAGGTGATGACAGAAGAGATATTCGGTCCTATCTTCCCTATTATCAGCTTCAAAGATAACTTCCAGCAGCAGG